>NZ_JBFAXI010000135.1:0-17847 GCF_040680735.1 Streptomyces sp. NPDC051987
CTCGCCGTTCGCGTTCTTCGGTCAGCTGCCCGATGTTCAGCCGTCCGACCGCAGGGTCTCGTAGAACGCCACGCAGTCCGCGTACGACGGGAGCAGGCCGGCCTTCTCCGCCTCGGCCAGGGACGGGGCCTCGGCGTCCTTCTCCGACAGCACCGGCTCGAACCCGGCGGGCCACTCGATGCCGAGGGTCGGGTCGAGCGGGTTGATGCCGTGTTCGCGGCCCGGGGCGTACCCGGCCGAGCACAGGTAGACCACCGTGGCGTCGTCGGTCAGCGCCATGAACGCGTGGCCCAGGCCCTCCGAGAGGAACACCGCGTGCCGGTTCTCCTCGTCCAGCCGGACCGCCTCCCAGCGGCCGAACGTGGGGGAGCCGACCCGGATGTCCACGATCACGTCCAGCACGGCGCCGCGGACGCACTTGACGTACTTGGACTGGCTCGGCGGCACGTCGGCGAAGTGGATGCCGCGCAGCACACCCCGCCGGGAGACCGAGCAGTTGGCCTGCACGAGGTCGAGGTCGTAGCCGAGGGCCTCGCGGAACTCCTCCGCCTTGAACCACTCGTGGAAGCTGCCCCGGTCGTCGGGGAAGACCTTGGGCTCCTGGACCCAGGCGCCTTCGATGCTCAGCGGTCGCACGGTTCTTACTTGCCTTCCTGTCGTGCGGGCTTCCTGCCCCTGCCGAGTGCCCTGACCAGCGCACGGCGCACCGGCAGCGGGAGCCTGCGGGCCAGCTTGCGGACGGCGCCCGGCCGGGACCTCGGGGCGGCGTCGGTCTCCGCGGCCGCCGCGGACTTCTTCGCGGCCGGCTTGACGACCTTCAGACCCGCCGGCGAGTTGCGGACGACCAGCGGCAGCGTGAAGAACCGCGGCTCCGCCACGTCCGCGGGAAGGGCCAGCGCGAGCAGCCAACCGCCCTCCTGGAGCGACCGGACCGGCAGCGGGGCGTCCAGCACCGCTCCGCCGCCCTCGGCGGGCGACAGCGTGGCGGGCACCTCCAGCACCTCGGCGGCGGGCTTGGGGCCGGTCAGCCGCACCGACGCCTTGACGTCACCGTCGACGTGGAACGGCAGCACCGCGCGCAGCCGGTCACCGGCCACGGTGAAGTCCTCGGGCTTGAACTCGCCGAAGCCGAGCCGCTTGCTCGCCATGTCGACGTCGAGGGCGAAGTTGTTCTTGACCGTCCAGTACGGCAGCACCCGCCGGCCACCGACCACGCCGGGGACCGGCACAGCGGGGAGCGGATCCCGGGACACCGGGAACAGCCGGTGCTCCCGGGTCCAGCCGCCGATCGTCAGCCGGACGAACGCGTCCCACAGGCCCGCCGTCAGCGGGGTGCCGCTGGCGGCGGTGGCCGGGTGCACGGTGGCCGTGGCCCGGACGACCAGGCGCACCCGGTCGGCCTCGCCCTCGACGGGCAGGGTCTCGCGGGTCAGCTCGACCGGCTGGAAGAACTGCGCGTGGGTCTCGCGCTCGCGCACCACCAGGTCGACACTGGCCTTGCCGAACCGGGCCGCGGTGCCGCGCTCCAGCCGGGAGATCGCCTCGGCGGCCGTCGCCGCCGGGCCCTCGGCGGAACCGGAGGCGCCGGCGGTGTCCGCCGGATAGGTCTTCGGGGCACCGTCCGCCGTGTACTCGGCGGTGAAGTCGAGCTTGAGGGCGCCGCCGTCCCAGGCGACCCGCTCCAGGGCCGTCGAGGGGGTGACGGCCGCCTCCCATTCGGCGACGGCGAGCACGTCCTCGTAGCGGCCGGCCGCGGCCAGCTCGGCGACCACGCGCTGGGCCGGGGCGAGCAGGGCGAACACGGACGGGCCCATCCGCTCGGCGATCACCTTGTGGATCTCGTCGAAGAGCTCCCTGCGGTAGTCGTCCGGCAGGTTGAGGAACCGCTTGCCCCGCAGCCGCTCGGTCATCTCGTTGTTCAGCCAGCGGTGGAACATCCGGTCGCGCTTGGCACCCGGCTCGGTGTAGCGCTCGACGACGTCGAGGGCCTCCCGGAGGTTGCCGAAGTAGCCGACCGGGTCGAAGCGCTGGAAACCGGCGTTGGAGGCGTCCTCGCGCTTGATGTGGTAGTAGCAGACGTAGTCGCTGAGCACCGAGATGTTCGACGCGCGCAGGTACGCCTCGGCGACGAAGACGTGGTCCTCCAGGCGCCGCCGTCCCTCGGGGAAGCGCAGGCCGATGCGGTCCAGGAAGGACCGGCGCAGCATCTTGTGCGGGGTCAGGCTGCTCATCAGGGGGGCGTTCTCGACGGTGGCCCGCGGGTGGTTGCGGCGGAACAGCTCCACCGGCACCGGGCGGCCCTTGCCCGCCATCTTGCCGATGACCAGGTCGGCCTCGTTGGCCACGCCGTAGTTGTACATCCGCTCCAGGGCTTCGTCGCCGAGGAAGTCGTCGTTGTCGACGAACATCACGAACTCGCCCTTGGAGGCGGCGATGCCGACGTTGCGGGGCTTGCCGGACCAGCCGGAGGGCTCCTGGTGGATCACCTGGATGTGCGGGTGCTCGGCCGCGAGCGCGTCCAGCCGGGCCGGGGTCTCGTCGCTGGAGCCGTCGTCCACGAAGATGACCTCGTACTCGTCGCGCGGCAGCGACTGCCGCAGCACCGAGGCGATGCAGTCCTCGATATAGGGCCCCGGGTTGTACACAGGGACGACAACACTGACCTTGACCGGCATCCGGCTTCCTAGCCCCCTGGATAAGCCGTCCATTCGCCTGGACGGCACCTACATGTGGCCGAATGCTAACCCGGTCCTGTCCCCGGGCGTGTCCCGCCCCTGGGTCAAGACCGGGTCGTGAAGTGTCATCCGTGCGTCAAAAAGGCTGCTCGGAGGTGGTCTCCGAGGCGGCCGTGCGATCAGTCGCGAGTCTTGGCGAGCAGCTCCAGGACCTCCGCGGTGCTGCCGGACTCACCCAGCCGGGGGAAGATCCGCTCGACGCTGCCGCGATGCGCCTCGCCGTCGCCGTCGGCCATGGCGTCCGTGGCGAGCGTCACATGGTAGCCGTGCGCGTAGGCGTCCCGGGCGGTGGACTCCACGCCGATGCTGGTGGCGATGCCGGCCAGCACGATCTGGGTGACACCCCGGCGGCGCAGCTGCACGTCCAGGTCGGTGCCGTGGAAGGCGCTCCAGTTGTGCTTGGTGACGCGGATGTCGCCGGCGTGGCCGGACAGCTCGTCGACGACGGTGTCCCAGCCCTCCGGGAAGGCGAGTCCGCGCGCCTGGCGCTCGGTGCGGCCCGGGACGGCGTCGGCGAAGTCGGCCGCGAAGGAGACCCGGACCAGGACGACGGGCAGACCCCGGGCGCGGAAGGCGTCGGCGAGCTCCGCCGCGCGGGCCACCACCTCGGGGCCGGTGTGCGGCTGGGTGGGCATGGCCACGATGCCCTGCTGGAGGTCGATGACGACCAGGGCGGTGCGCGGGTCGAGCGTGCTCAGAGACATGGGGTGGATCAGGCCTTTCGTACGGCTTGACGGGGTATGGGGGTGAGCCGGGCCAGGGAGCGGTCCGGCAGGGTGATCGCCAGCAGCAGTGCCGAGCCGGCGAGCATGAACAGGGCGAGGCCGTGCAGCCCGCCCGTGTCGGCGCGGTGCGGGTAGAACGCCGCGGTGGCGGCGGAGGCACTCAGCGCGCCGAGGTACATGAAGGTGCGCAGCAGTCCGGCGGCGGAGCCGATGCGGTCCGGGTCGGCCTGCCGGTACAGGGCGGTCTGCGCGGCGAGTCCGAGCAGGCCCTGCGGGATCCCGAGCAGCGCGCCGACCGCGAGCAGCAGCGGGACCGGGCTGCCGTCGCCGACCGTCAGCAGGGCCGCGCAGCCGGCGATCTGCAGCACGGAGCCAGCCACCAGCTTGCCGCGGACGGCCTCCCGGCGGCCGGTGACCGTGGCCGTGACCAGCGCGGTGGCCGACAGTGGCAGCAGCACCAGGCCGGTCGCGGAGGCGCTCAGGCCGCGGCCCTGCTCCAGCCACTGCGTGTAGCCGTACAGGAAGGCGTAGGACGTGGTGTACGCGAGGAGCTGGCGTACGTACGTCACGACGAGCGGGACGTTGCCGCCGAGCACCCGGAGGTCGACGAAGGGGTCCGGCACCCGCAGCTCCCGGGCCGCGAAGGCGGCGGCCGCGAGCGCGCTCAGCGCCGGCAGGTACCAGCGGTCCGGCCGTGGGCCCATCAGGAACAGCATCAGCGAGACCAGCAGGATGGCGAACAGGGCCATGCCCGCCAGGTCCGTGCGCCCGCGCCGGCCGGAGGGCGCGGCCCGCGGCAGCCACTTCACGCCGAGGAACAGGCAGGCTGCCGAGAGCGGCACGTTGACGGCGAACACGAGGTGCCAGCTGCCGGCGCCGATCAGGATCCCGCCGAGCGTCGGACCGATCACGGCCACCGTCTGGCTGGAGACGGCGAGCGCGGTCAGTACCCCGGCCGGGCTGTCCTGCCCGGTGCGCTCGGCCTCGCTCCGGGTCAGCCGCATCGCCGCCGGGTAGGCCGCCGACGTGCCGAACCCGAGCAGCACCCGCGCCGTGATCAGCATCCCCAGGGAGGGGGCCAGCGCCCCCATCAGGCCGGCGACGCCCACCAGTGCGGTGCCGACGAGGTAGAGCCGGCGCGGCCCGTACATGTCCACGAGCCGCCCGATCACCGGCTGCCCCACGGCGGTCGCCAGATACAGCGCGGTGACCAGCCACACCGTCTCGGCGGGCGGGGCGCCGAAGGCTATGCCGATCGGCACCAGGGCCACCGCGATCATCGAGGAGTTGATCGGGTTCAGTACGGAACCCAGGACCATCGGCGCGACCAGCCGCCGGTCGAATCCGGAGGGGGCCGGACGGGTGTCCCGCCGGGTGCCCCGGGTGAGCCTCGCCGTCACGGTCGCGACAGCCGGTCGAGCAGTTCGATGGCGGCCAGCAGGGTTCCCCGCTCGTCCTCCGAGTAGCGGTCCTGGAAGGCGCGGGCCAGCCACTCGTCGCGCGCCTGCCGGTTGCCCTCCACGCGGGCCTGACCGGCTTCGGTGAGGGTGACCAGCTGGCGGCGGCCGTCGGTGGGGTCGGGGCTGCGGCGGATCAGCCCGTGCCGGTCGAGCGCCGCCAGGGTGGTGGCCATGGACTGCGGCCGCACCCCTTCGGCGGAGGCGAGCGCACTCGCCGTGGCCGCGCCGTGCTTCGACACCAGGGAGAGGGCCGACTCCTGCGACGGGGTCAGGTCCGCGTCCTGGGCGACCTCCCGGATGCGGCGACGCAGCCGGCTGAACATCACCCGCAGGTCACGTGCCGCGCGGGTCGCGGACTCCGAGATCTCTGTCATGCGCCCACAGTAGAACCATCAGCCCAATCTGTCCAGTTGCAACTGTCCAACTGGAGCTGCACAGCTGAAGCTGTACAGCTCGGGCTGTCGAATCTGGCGGGAGATCTCGGAACGCCCTCCTGGCCTACGCTGGCCTGGTGCGCCTGCTCCTGACCTCCGACACGCACCTCTCGAAGCGTGCCAAGCGGCTCCCGGACCAGCTCCTCGCCGAGATTCCGCACGCGGACGTCGTCCTGCATGCCGGCGACTGGGTCGACGAGGCCACCCTCGACCTGCTGGAGAGCCGCAGCCGCCGCCTCCTCGCGGTGTACGGCAACAACGACGGCCCCGGTCTGCGCGCCCGGCTGCCCGAGGTGGCCTCGGCCGACCTGGGGGGCCTGCGCTTCGGGGTGATCCACGACACCGGCCCCGCCCAGGGCCGCGAGGCCCGCTGCGCCGCCCGCTTCCCGGACCTGGACGTGCTGGTCTTCGGCCACAGTCACATCCCCTGGGACACCACGGCCCCGGGCGGCCTGCGCCTGCTCAACCCCGGCTCGCCGACCGACCGCCGCCGCCAGCCCCACTGCACCTACCTGACGGTCACCGTCAGCGACGGCGCCCTCACCGAGGTGACCCTGCACCGACTGCCCAACCGCGTCTAGCGGGTTGCGGTCCTCCGGCGCCGAGTGGTGCGGCAGGTGCGGCACTTCCGGCGCAGTGCCGTCAGCGCCCAGGCCAGTGCCGCGGCCGCCGCCGCTGCCAGCGCGACCCGTCTGGCCACCGGCGGCCCCGCGGTGCGCAGCAGGTTCAGCGGCTCCGGCTCCTGCTCGTGGCCGCCGGCCGGTTCCCGGCCGCCGTCCTCCCGCTCGGTCAGCCGTTCCGCCAGGCAGCTCGCGAACTGCCCCACCAACCGGTCGCCCACCTCCGCCAGTACCCCGCGTCCGAACTGCGCCGGGCGGCCCGTCACCGTCAGGTCGGTGTGGACCGAGACCGCTGTGCCGCCGGCGTGTTCGGAGAGGGTGCCGGTGACCGTGGCCCTGGCCGTGCCCTGCCCGCGGGTCTCCCGGCCGCTGGCGGCCAGCACCAGCCGGTGCGCCGACTCGTCCTGTTCCTCGAACACCGCCGTGCCCCGGTAGGTCACCGTGACCGGGCCGACCTTGACCTTCACCGAACCGGTCACGGTCCTGCCGTCGTAGTCCTCGACGACAGCGCCCGGCAGGCACGGCGCGACCCGCTCGATGTCGAGGAGCGCGGGCCAGGCCTCGTCGACCGGGACGGGGACGGTGAACTCGTGGTGCAGTTCCATGACTCACTCCTCCTGGCCGTCAGCGGACGGCGGGTGCGTGGATGGCCCCGGTGGTCGTGGCCAGCGGTGCGCCGCTGCCGCCCCAGCGCAGGGCCACGATCTCGGCGGCGACGGACACGGCGACCTCCTCCGGGGTACGGGCGCCGAGGTCGAGGCCGAGCGGTGAGCGCAACCGGGACAGTTCGGCGCCGGTGAGACCGGCCTCGGCCAGCCGGGCGTGCCGCTCGGCGTGGGTCCGGCGGCTACCCATCGCCCCGATGTAGGCGGCCGGGCGGCGCAGGGCCTCCTCCAGCAGCGGCACGTCGAACTTCGGGTCGTGGGTGAGGACGCAGATCACCGTGCGGTCGTCGGTGTCCGTGCCGCTCAGGTAGCGGTGCGGCCAGTCGACGACGACCTCGACGGCGGCCGGGAACCGCTTGGGGGTGGCGAAGACCGGGCGGGCGTCGCAGACGGTGACCCGGTAGCCGAGGAAGTCGCCGATGCGGGCCACCGCGGCCGCGTAGTCGATCGCGCCGAAGACCAGCATCCGGGGCGGCGGCGCGAACGACTGGAGGAACACGGCGACCGCGTCCTCGCGGCGCTCGCCGTGCGGGCCGTAGTGCCGCAGACCGGAGGCTCCGAGCGCCAGTTCGCCGCGCGCGTCGGCGGTGACGGCGACGTCGAGGCCGGCCGTGCCGAGGGTGCCGGCCGTCCGGTCCGGCCAGACGGCGAGCGTGGCGCCCCGCGGCGCGGGTCCGTCCACCACGGTGGCCACGGTCACCGGCTCGCCCGCGGCGACCGACCCGGCGACCGCGCCGAACGCCGGGTCGGAGTCCACGGTCACCGGCCGGACCAGCAGGGTGAGCTCACCGCCGCAGGTCAGGCCGACCGCGAACGCGTCCGCGTCGCTGTAGCCGAAGGTCTGCAACCGGGGCTCGCCGCTCGCCACGACCTCCTGCGCCAGTTCGAAGACGGCGCCCTCGACACAGCCGCCGGACACACTGCCCACCACCTCGTCGTCCGGTCCGACCGCCATGGCCGCACCGGGGCCGCGCGGCGCGCTGCGGCTGACCGCGACCACCGTGGCCAGGCCGAACGGGATCCCGGCCGCGTGCCACCCGGCCAGCGTCGGCAGAATCTCACGCACCGTCCGCTCCCTTCCCCGGCCCGGCGCCGGCCCGCGCCCCGCGCACCACCGCGGCCAGCCGCTCCAGCGCCGCCATGCTGTGCCCCTCCACGAAGGAGTCGACGCTGGGCAGCGCCGCCGCCATCCCGGCCGCCAGCGGCGCGTAACCGGGCCGCGCCTTGCGGGGGTTCGCCCAGATCACCTGGTGGGCCAGGGCGTGCAGCAGACGCATCTGCTGCCCGAGCAGCTCCGGATCGCCGCGCTCCCAGCCGTCCGAGAGCAGGACGACGATCGCGCCCCGCGCCATGCCGCGCCGCCCCCACCGGTTCAGGAACTCGCGCAGCAGCTCGCCGAGTCGGGTGCCCCCGCGCCAGTCGGGCACCGCCGCCGCGACCTGGGCCATCGCCAGGTCCGGGTCCCGGTGCGACAGTTCGCGGGTGACGCGGGTCAGCCGGGTGCCGACGGTGAAAACCTCCGTCCGGCCCGCCCGCACCGCCGCGTGCGCGAACCGCAGCAGCGCGTCGGCGTACGGCCCCATCGAACCGCTCACGTCGACGAGCAGCACCACCCGGCGTGGCCGGGCCATGCGCGCGTGCCGCCGCAGCAGGGCCGGCTCCCCGCCGCGCCGCAGCAACTCCCGTACCGTGCGCCGCGGATCGACCTCCCCGCGCCGGGTGGGACGCCGCCGGGCCGAGCGCCGGGTCTGCCCCGCCAGGGTGAACGCGGCCAGCAGACGGCGCAGTTGCGCCCGCTCGGCCGGGGCGAGGTCGGTGACGTCGCGGTGCCGCAGCACCTCGGCGGAGCTGGCGAGGACGGCGGCGGGCGGTCCCGGCGACTCGCTCTCGCCCCCGGTCCGGGGGGCCGTCGAGGTCTCCCGTGCGACGAGCCGCGGCCGCGGCCGGGGAGCGGCGCGCACCGGCCGTCGGGCGGGCGTGCCGGCCGGTCCGAAGTACGCGGCGAACACCCTCTCGTAGCGCTCCAGGTCGTCATGGCCGCCGCACAGCGTCGCCCGTCCCGCCCAGTACACGTCCGCCCGCACCCCCGGCCGCAGGGCGGCCACCGCGCGCAGGAACGCGTACCCGCGCTCCGCGCTCGCGTCCACCCCGGCCGCCCGCAGCGCCCGTACGAAGCCGAGCAGTACGGCATCCGCCGGCACCCCGGCCGTCCTCGACAGCGCCGCGCCCATGCCCGCTCACCCGCCCCGGGCCGCGAGGACCGCCGCAATGTCGAGCCCCCGCGCCCGTTCGGTGTCCTCCCGGTACTTCAGCACCGAACCCAGCGTCGCCACGGCCAGCTCGGCGTCCACCTCGCTCGCCCCCAGCGCGTCCAGCGCCTCCGCCCAGTCCAGCGTCTCGGCCACCCCGGGCGGTTTGACCAGGTCCGCGCCCCGCAGCGCCTGCACCAGCGCGGTGACCTGCTCGGCCAGCCGGGCCGACACCCCTGGCAACCGGCCGCGCACGATGGCCAGTTCGCGGGCGAAGGAGGGATGGTCGAACCAGTGGTAGAGGCACCGCCGCTTCAGCGCGTCGTGCACCTCCCGGGTCCGGTTCGAGGTCAGCACCACCACCGGCGGCACCTCGGCCCGCAGCGTGCCCAGTTCGGGGATGGTGACCGAGTACTCGGAGAGCAGTTCGAGGAGGAACGCCTCGAACTCGTCGTCGGCCCGGTCGATCTCGTCCACCAGCAGCACCGACGGGTGCTGCTGGAGGGCCAGCAGCAGCGGCCGGGCGATCAGGAAGCGCCGGTCGTACAGCTCGCTCTCGAGCCGGTCCGCGTCCCGCACGCCCGCCGCCTCGGCGGCCCGCAGGTGCAGCAGCTGGCGGGGGAAGTCCCAGTCGTACAGGGCCTGCGCGGCGTCGATGCCCTCGTGGCACTGGAGCCGGATCAGCGGCGCGCCCAGCGCCTCGGCGAGGGCGCTGGCGAGCGCGGTCTTGCCCACGCCGGCGTCACCCTCGCAGAACAGCGGCCGGTGCAGTCTGAGGGCCAGGAAGCAGGTGACCGCCAGCCCTTCGTCGACGAGGTACCCCGTCTCCGCCAGCCGGGCCGCCACCTGCTCCGGGTCGTCCATGGGGGGAATCGGCGCTCACCCCATTCCACCGGCGGTCAGCACCGCCCGCCTGGTCAGCACCCGCGCGAGGTGCTCCCGGTACTCGGGCGAGGCCGACAGGTCCTGCGCGGGCCGGGTGCCCTCCGCCGCGGCCTCGGCGGCCCGGGCCACGGCCCCGGGGCCGTCGGCACCGAGCAGCGCCCGCTCGGCCGCGGTGGCCCGCAGCGGAGTGGAGCCCATGTTGGTGAGCCCGACGCGTGCCTCGGCGATGTGCCCGTCGTCCCGCCGCACCAGCGCCGCGACGCCGACGATGGCCCAGGACTGGGCGACCGCGTGGAACTTCTCGTAGTGGAAGCCCCAGCCGTCCGTCTTCGGGATCCGCACCTCCACCAGCAGTTCGTCGGGCGCGAGCGCCGACTGGAGGTAGTCCACGAAGAACTCCCGGGCCGGGACCGTGCGCCGCCCGCCCGGTCCGGCGACGACCAGTGAGGCGTCCAGGGCGAGCGCCACGGCCGGCAGGTCCCCGGCCGGGTCGGCGTGCGCGAGGGAGCCGCCGAGGGTGCCGCGGTGCCGTACGGCCGGGTCGGCGACGGTGGCCGTCGCCGCCGCCAGCAGCCCGGCGTGCCGTCGCACCAGCGGGTCGTGGACGACGTCGTGGTGCGTGGTCAGCGCGCCGATGACGAGCGTGTCGCCGTCCTCGCGGACCCCGCGCAGCCCGGGGATCCGGCCGACGTCGACGACCAGCTCCGGGAAGGCGAGCCGCAGCCGCAGCAACGGCAGCAGGCTCTGCCCGCCCGCCAGCACCTTCGCCTCCTCGCCCGCGTCGGCGAGCAGGCGCACCGCCTCGTCGACGCCGGTCGGACGGACGTAGTCGAACGCGGGGGGAATCATCCGGAACCCTCCTCACCGTACTGGCCCAGGTCGCCCGAGCGGGCGGCCTGCCCGGACTGTCCCGACCGCGCCGGGCCGGTCCCGCCGGCCTCCGCACCGGTCCCGTCCCGGCCGGCGCGGGCGGCCCGCAGGGCCTGCCACACCCGGTGCGGCGAGCAGGGCATCCGCACGTCGGTGACGCCCAGCGGGCGCAGCGCGTCGACCACGGCGTTGACCACCGCGGGCGTCGACGCGATCGTCCCGGCCTCGCCGACTCCCTTGACGCCCATGGCGTTCGAGGCCGCCGGGGTCTCCGTCCGGTCGGTGACGAAGTCCGGCAGGTCCGCCGCCGACGGCACGAGGTAGTCGGCCATGGTCCCGGAGACGAGGTTGCCCTCGTCGTCGTAGACGGCCTCCTCGTACAGCGCCTGCGCGATGCCCTGCGCCAGACCGCCGTGCACCTGGCCCTCCACGATCATCGGGTTGACCACGTGGCCGACGTCGTCCACGCAGACGTACGACCTGATCCGCGTCCGCCCGGTCTCCGTGTCGACCTCGACCGCGCACAGGTGGGTGCCGTGCGGGTAGGAGAAGTTCTCCGGGTCGACCACCGTCTCGGCGTTGATGGAGGGCTCCACGCCGTCGGGCAGGTCGTGGCTGGTGAACGCCTCGAAGGCGATCTCCTGGATGGTCCTGCGCGCCTCCGGCGAGCCCTTCACCGCGAACACGCCGTCCGTGAACTCCAGGTCCTGCTCGTTCGCCTCCAGCAGGTGCGCGGCGACCTTCCGCGCCTTCTCGACCACCTTCACCGCCGCCCGGTGCACGGCCTCGCCGCCCACGGCCAGTGACCGCGAGCCGTAGGTGTCCATGCCCTGCGGGGAGGACCGGGTGTCGCCGTGCACCACCTCGACGTCCTCGAACGGCACGCCCAGCACGTCGGCCGCGATCTGGCTCCAGCAGGTCTCGTGGCTCTGCCCGTGCGGACTGGTGCCGGTGACCACCTCGACCTTCCCGGTGGGCAGCATGCGGATGCTCGCCGCCTCCCAGCCGCCGGCCCCGTACCGCAGGTCGCGCAGCACCCGGCTCGGCGCCAGACCGCACATCTCGGTGAAGGTCGACACGCCGATGCCGAGACGTACGGTGTCGCCGCGCTCGCGCTGCTCGCGCTGCTCGGCGCGCAGCTCGTCGTAGCGGAACAGGCCGAGGGCCTTCTCCGTGGCCGCCTCGTAGTCGCCGCTGTCGTAGGTCAGCCCGGCGATCGTGGTGTACGGGAACTCCTCGTGCCGGATCCAGTTCCGGCGCCGCAACTCCACCGGGTCCAGGCCGAGTTCGGCGGCCAGATCGTCCATGATCCGCTCGATGGCGAAGGTCGCCTCCGGGCGTCCGGCGCCGCGGTAGGCGTCCGTGGGCGTCCGGGTGGTGAAGACGCCGGTGCAGGTGAACTCGTAGGCGTCCATCTTGTAGATCGCCGGGTACATGAAGGCGCCGAGGATCGGGATGCCCGGGGTGACCAGCATCAGGTAGGCGCCCATGTCGGCGATCAGGTCCACCTTCAGGCCGAGCAGCCTGCCCTCGCGGGTGGCGGCGACCTCGACGTCCTGGATCATGCCCCGGCCGTGGTGGGTGGCGAGGTAGCCCTCGGAGCGGGACTCCGTCCACTTCACGGGGCGGCCCAGCCGGCGGGCGACGGCGAGCGCGACGGCCTCCTCGCCGTACACCTGGAGCTTGGAGCCGAAGCCGCCGCCCACGTCCGGGGCGACCACCCGGAGCTTGTGCTCGGGGATGCCGGTGACGGTGGCCAGCATGATCCGCAGGATGTGCGGGATCTGGGTCGCCGAGTAGACCGTGTACTCGCCGGAGGCGGCGATCGGGGTGACCACGACCGCGCGCGGCTCCATCGCGTTGGGGATCAGCCGCTGCTGGTGGTAGCGGCGCCTGAGGGTCACCTCGGCACGCTCGCGTACCGACGCGAAGTTCTCCCCGGTGGCGAGCGGCCAGGTGTAGCAGCGGTTGGTGCCCTTGTCCGCGTGGACCAGCGGGGCGTCGTCGGCGAGGGCGGCCTCCAGGTCGAGGACCGGGGGCAGCGGGTCGTAGTCGACCTCGATCGCCTCCAGCGCGTCGGCGGCGGCGTACCGGTCGCGGGCCACCACGACGGCCACCGGGTCGCCGGCGTGCCGGACCTCGTCGACCGCGATCGGCGGGTGGTCGGGCAGCACGATGTCCTCGGTGACCGGCCAGGCGCAGGGGAGCGGCCCCAGGCCCTCGGCCAGGTCACGACCGGCGAACGCGGCGACCACCCCGGGGCGTTCCAGGGCGGGGGAGACGTCGACGCGGGTGAGCCGGGCGTGCGCCATCGGACTGCGCAGGAAGGCCAGGTGGAGCAGTCCGGCGACCTGGATGTTGTCGGTCCAGGTGGTCTGGCCGGTGACCAGCCGGGCGTCCTCCTTGCGCAGCCGGGCACGGCCGATCTCGTGTGCTGCGGGTCCTACGGCCTGGTCGGTCATGCCGTGGCCTCCTCGGGTACCTGTTGCCCGGAGGCGGCGAGCACCGAGCGGACGATGTTCTGGTAGCCGGTGCACCGGCACAGGTTGCCCTCCAGGGCATGGCGGATCTCGTCCGAGGTCGGGTGCGGGTTCTCGCGCAGCAGGTCCCGGGCCGCCATGATCATCCCGGGGGTGCAGTAGCCGCACTGCAGTCCGTGCCGCTCGTGGAAGGCCCGCTGCAGGGCCGTCCACTCCCCGTTCCCGGACAGCCCCTGGACGGTGGTCACCGTGCAGCCGTCCGCCTGGACGGCCAGCACCGAGCAGCTCTTGACGCTCGCCCCGTCCAGCTCGACCGTGCACGCTCCGCAGTTCGAGGTGTCGCAGCCGATCGGGGTGCCGGTCAGGCCGAGACGGTCGCGCAGGTAGTGGACCAGCAGCAGACGGGGTTCCACCTCGTCCGTGTAGGACGTGCCGTCCACCGTCACCTTGATGTGGGTCATGTGGCCTCCAGACCGAGCGGCGGGAAGGAGGGAATTCAGCCATACGGCGTGATGTAGGTCACTCTAGAACCGTGTGAAGGGGGCGGCGAGTGCGGGAGCGGCGCCGTGCCGCGCGTTAATCCGTTGCCGGCGCCGGGGCTGTCCTGCTGCACTGCTGGTCACCCGACGGCACAGAGAGAGGGCCACCGATGCGCACTGCGTGCATGTCCACCGAGGAAGGAATCCCGCCCATGCCGAAGGACATCACGCCCCGTGCATCTGCTCAATCTCGGAATTCTCGCCCACGTCGACGCCGGTAAGACCTCGCTCACCGAGCGGCTGCTGCACACCGCCGGCGTCACCGACGAACTCGGCAGCGTCGACGAGGGCAGCACCCGCACCGACACCCTCGCCCTGGAGCGGCAGCGGGGCATCACCATCAGGTCCGCGGTCGTGTCGTTCCCGCTGGACGGCGTCACCGTCAACCTCATCGACACGCCGGGGCACCCGGACTTCATCGCCGAGGTGGAGCGGATCCTCGGGGTGCTGGACGGCGCGGTGCTCGTCGTCTCGGCCGTGGAGGGCGTCCAGGCGCAGACCCGCGTCCTGATGCGGACCCTGCGCCGGCTGCGCATCCCCACCCTGGTCTTCGTCAACAAGATCGACCGGCGGGGCGCCCGCGGCGACGCCGTCCTGGCCCAGCTGGCGCGTGGGCTGGCCGTCCCCGTCGTCCCGATGGGCCGGGCCGCCGCACTCGGCACGCGCGCCGCCCGCTTCCTGCCCGGTCTCGGCCCGGCCGCGCTGGACGTCCTCGCCGACCACGACGACGCGCTGCTCGCCGCCTACCTCGACGGCGGTGTCCCCGAGGCCCGGCTGCGCGCCGCCCTGGCCGAGCAGACCCGGCGGGCCGTGGTCCATCCGGTGTACTTCGGCTCCGCCGCCACCGGCGCCGGCGTGCCCGAGCTGATCGCCGGAGTCGAGCGGCTGCTCCCGGCCGCGGGCGGCGACCCGGCCGGGCCGCTGTCGGCCACGGTCTTCAAGGTGGAGCGGGGGCCGGCGGGGGAGAAGATCGCCTATGCGCGCGTCTTCTCCGGCACCCTGCGGGTCCGGGACCGGATCCCGTTCGGCGACGGCCCCGAGGCGGGTGGCGCCGCCGGGACCAGCGCCCCCGACGGACGTCCGGAGGGCCGGGTCACCGCGCTCGGTGTCTTCGAGCGCGGCGGCGAACGGCGGCAGGACAGCGCCGGTGCCGGGCGGATCGTCAAGGCGTGGGGACTCGGCGCCGTCCGGATCGGCGACACCCTCGGCCTGCCGGGGCGGGCGTACGAGCACCACTTCGCGCCCCCGACCCTGGAGACCGTCGTGGTCCCCGGGCCGGGTACCGACCGGCGCTCGCTGCATGTCGCCCTCACCCAGCTGGCCGAGCAGGACCCGCTGATCGACGTCCGCCACGACGAGGTACGGCAGGAGACCTCCGTCTCCCTCTACGGCGAGGTGCAGAAGGAGGTGATCCAGGCGACGCTCGCCGACGAGTACGGCCTCGACGTCGCGTTCCGGGAGACCACCACCATCTGCGTCGAACGGGTGGTGGGCACGGGAGCCGCCGTCGAGTTCAACAAGAAGGACGGCAACACCTTCCTCGCCACGGTCGGCCTGCGGGTGGAACCCGCCCCGCCGGGCGCGGGCGTCGGCTTCCGCCTGGAGGTGGAGCTGGGCTCGATGCCGTACGCCTTCTTCAAGGCCGTCGAGGACACCGTGCGGGAGACCCTCGGACAGGGGCTGCACGGCTGGCGGATCCCGGACTGCACGGTGACCATGACCCACTCCGGCTACTCGCCCCGGCAGAGCCATGCCCACCAGGGCTTCGACAAGAGCATGTCGAGCACCGGCCAGGACTTCCGCGGCCTCACCCCGCTGGTGCTGACCGAGGCGCTGCGCCGGGCCGGCACCAGGGTGCACGAGCCGATGCACCGCTTCCGCCTGGAGGCCCCCGCGGACACGCTGGGCGCGCTGCTGCCGGTCCTCGCCCGGCTCGGCGCGGTGCCGCGGCGGACCGGGACCGAGGGCCTGCTCGCGGTGCTGGAGGGCGCGCTGCCCGCGGCCCGGGTGCACGGGCTGGAGCAGCGGCTGCCGGGGCTGACCCGCGGCGAGGGCGAGCTGGAGACCGCCTTCGACCACTACGCGCCGGTGGAGCGGGGGCCGCTGCCCGAGCGGCCGCGCACCGACCACAACCCGCTCCGTCGCAAGGAGTACCTGCTGAACGTGGCGGGACGGGTGAACGGCTGAGGGAACCGGCACTCAACTTACTCGTGAGTCAGAAGTATTGACTGTGTCCGGAAATCACCGGACTGTAATGGACATGACGAATATCCGGGCACGTCTGATCGTTGTCCTGGTTGTCCTCTGCGGATTCCTCGCGGTGGCGGGCACCCCGGCCGCCACCGCAGCCACCCCGTCCGACTCCCTCCCGTTCGACGGCACCGCGCTCACCGTGCAGAACGGCCGTTTCGTCGACGGCCAGGGCCGTGAGGTCGTGCTGCGCGGCTACAACGTCTCCGGCGAGACCAAGCTGGAGGAGAACAGCGGGCTGCCCTTCGCCTCGGTCGCCGACGCGAAGAAGTCCGCCACCGCGGTACGCGCCCTCGGCGGCGGCAATGCCGTGCGCTTCCTGCTCTCCTGGGCGCACGCCGAGCCCGCCCGGGGCCAGGTGGACACCGCCTACCTGGCCGCCGTGACCGCGCAGCTGCAGGCCTTCCTCGACGCGGGCATCCGCGTCTTCCCCGACTTCCACCAGGACCTGTACTCGCGCCACCTGTTCAACTCGGGCAGCTGGTACACGGGCGACGGCGCCCCCGAGTGGGCGGTGGACCTGGGCGGCTATCCCGCCGAGTCCTGCGGCATCTGCCTCTTCTGGGGCCAGAACATCACCCAGAACGCGGCCGTCCAGAAGGCCCAGTACGACTTCTGGCACAACACCTACGGCCTCCAGGACGCCTTCCTGGCCACCGCCCAGACCACGATGACCTACCTGGCCCAGCACCTGTCGGCCGACGAGTTCGCGGGCGTGGTCGGCTTCGACCCCTACAACGAGCCCTACGCCGGCACCTACGACTCCGGGGAGACCTCCCGAACCTGGGAGCAGAACCGGCTGTGGCCCTTCTACCAGAAGTTCCGGGCGCGGATGGACGCGGCCGGCTGGGCCGGCAAGCCCACCCTCGTCGAGCCCAACCTCTACTGGAACGGCAACGTCACCAACCAGGAAGGCGGACTGCTCGACGCGGGCACGCTCGGTCCGCGGTACGTCTTCAACACCCACTTCTACGACCAGAAGGCGATCTCCGGCATCCTGATGTGGGGCAACGCGTCCGACGGGCAGTACAGCACCGACTTCGGCACCGTCCGGGACCGCGCCTCGGCCGCCGGGACGACGGCGATCGTCAGCGAGTTCGGGCACCCGCTGTCCGGCACCACCGCCGGCAAGGCGCCGACCGTCGACAAGGCGATGTACCAGGCCCTGGACTCCCGTCTCTCCGGCGCGAACTGGTGGTCCACCCCGGCTGCCTCGGGACCGGTCCTCTCCGGCACCCAGTGGCAGTGGGACATCTACAACGGCCGCCACCACGAGCTGATGAACGGCAATCCGAGCAAGGTCCTCACCTCCGGTGACGCCTGGAACGACGAGGACCTCTCGGCCGTGAACATGACCGACTCGGGCACCGTGACACTCCGTCAGGACGCCCGGCTGCTCGACCGGGTCTACCCGTCCGCCACCTCCGGCACCACCCTCGCCTTCACCTACGAGGACCGCTCCCGGGACGGCTCCACGACCCTGACCTGGAACCCGGTGCCCAGCTCGCTGCCGAACGTGGCCGCGCTGGTCGGCTCCGGACAGTACGCCGTCCAGGTCTGGCGCTCCGGCAGCGCGACCGCACCGACCGACCTCCACCTCCCGGCCTCCTTCCCGCCCGCGTCCACGACGGTCGTCTCCGACCTGGGCACGGCGTACGCGCCCCCGGCGTACACGTCCGCCACCCCGGTCGGCGTGGCGGCGGAACCGGGTGGGACGGGCAGCCGCCGACTGCTGCTCACCGACTCGGACTCAGGTGTGCTGCACTTCGCGCTGGTGACCAACGGGGCGACCTCGCCCGGTTCCGCCCTGCTGAACGCGGCGAAGGCGGAGCTGGCCGCCTGGGTGGCCGCGAAGTTCTGAACGGACCGTCGGGCGCCGGGGGGGGGGGGCCCCCCGCGGGCGCCGGGCCCGGCGCACCCGCGGGGGGGAGTGGG
>NZ_JBFAXI010000136.1:0-17298 GCF_040680735.1 Streptomyces sp. NPDC051987
GGTCAGGTCACGGGTAGTACGGCGTGTAGGTGATCGAGGAGACCTTCAGGTAGCGGGCGCCGTCCGCCGTCGCCCAGGTCGAGTTGTCCGGATTGCCGGGCCAGTCGCCTCCCACCGCCGTGTCGACGATGAAGTGCATGCCGGTGCCGGCCGGCGTGGTGTAGGACTTCGAGCCCGTGATGGTGCCGTCCACCGCGAAGTCGACGTGGTCGGGCCACCACGTGAACGAATACGTGTGGAACGCGTTCGTCCACCCCGAGGAGTTGCTCTTCGAGTACTGAGTCTGCCCGTTGTTCTGGTCGTGAAGTGTCTGGTACACGGTGCGGTTGTTCTGGCCGACGATCTCGGCGGCGTCGAACTCGGGCAGCCACGGGTTCAGGTAGGCAGCCCACACCGCCGGGAGCAGCCCGCGTCCGTCGGGCATGTTCGCGGTGAAGCTGTAGGTGCCGTAGCCGTAGAGCGCCTTCGACTCCACGCGACCCGAGTAGTAGGTCCCGTTGGCGGCCTTGTATGTCTTGATCATCAGGGTGCCGCCGTCGTACCAGACGCAGTTCGGCGTGTACGTCTCCAGCTCGTTGTTGGCGGTCCACCTCCCGTTGATGACGTTCCACGAGTTGACGGTCTGGGGACTCCCCCAGGAACTGGCATGCGCCGGGTGAGCGGTGAAGGGCAGCAGCAGGCACGCCGTCACCAACGTGACCGCGCTGCGGACCGACGTGAAGAGACCAGCTGGCATGGTGAGCTCCGTTGCTCGGCCGTGGAGGCATTTTGGAAGCGCTTCCAGCGAGGGGGGCACTTCGCTCCGACGACGGTGAACATGACAGCGCCGTAACCTCCTGTCAATAGCTTCGACTTCAACTGTTGAACAAGAACAGGCTGTTCGCTTCGATGAGTGAGCTCGATTGAACTGAAGGCAGCACTGTTCCGGACGTTGCGGGTCACTGAGTTCAGCGCGTGAATGCAAAGGCGAGACGACGCGACCGCACGCCTCCATTGCTCATCCAGCCGTATACATCGTCCGCTTCAGTCTTGACACGGGCTCTCGTGCGCTCAATCATCACCAGCCTGGAAGCGCTCCCAACCGTGCACCGCGTGGCGGTGAGCCGTGAGCTTCCAGGCTCCGTCAGCGCAGCCGCCCGGCACACCCACACCTACGTACCGAACACCTCCGTACCGAAAGGGAGACTCCACCCCATGATCAATGGCAGAGCGCTCCGCCGGCTGGCCCTCGCGGCCTGTGCGGCGGCTCTCGTGGTGACGGGCCTCACCCCCGCCGGCGCCCAAGCCGCCCCCGGACCAGCACCGAGCCGAACCCTGGGCGGCGGCACCCGCTTCTACGTCGATCCACACAGCGAAGCCGCTCACCAGGCCCTCTCCGACCTGCGGGCCGGTCATCCGGCCGACGCGCGCACCATGGCCGAACTCGCCAGCTGGCCCGAGGCGGTCTGGCTGACCGACGGAACCCCCCGACAAGTCGGCGATCGCGTCCGAGGCATAGTCCGGGCCGCGAAGGCGACCCGCTCCGTCCCGCTGCTGGTCCTGTACAACGTTCCTGGCCGTGACTGCGGCTCCTATTCGGCCGGCGGCGCGGCCGACTCGGCCGCCTACGACGCCTGGGTGAAGGCTGTCGCCAGAGCCATCGGCACCTACAAGGCCGTCGTCATCGTCGAACCGGACTCACTCGCCCTGCTCCCCAAGGACTGCGGCCCGGACACCGACCCGACAGGTGCGCTCACCACCGCCCGTATCGCCGAGGTCAGATCGGCCGTCGGCACCCTGGAAGCCGACCCGGCGACCTCCGTCTACCTTGACGCCGGCAACAGCAAATGGCAGCCCGTCGGGGAGATCACCGGCCGACTGATCGACGCGGGCCTGCGGCAGGCGCAGGGATTCGCCCTCAACATCTCGAACTACCAGCCGACCGACCAGCTCAACCGCTATGGCACATGGGTGTCCAAATGCGTCTGGTACGCCACGGAATCCGCCGACCCCGCCGGGCGGGCCGACGAGTGTGCCGGCCAGTACTACTCCTCGGCTGCCCCCAACGACGGGCTCCCGGGCGACGCGGTCGAGGCCGACGACCCTTCGACCTGGCACTGGACCGACGCCTGGTACGACAGCAACGTCGGCACACCTCCTGCCGACCGGCTCACCCACTACGTCCTGGACACCAGCCGGAACGGACGGGGTGCATGGACCGCCCCGCCCGGCAAGTACACCGACGACGAGTCCTGGTGCAACGCCCCGGGCCGCGGAGTCGGCAACCGCCCCACGACGCAGACCGGCGTCCCCTTGGCCGACGCGTACCTGTACGTGAAGACCATCGGCCAGTCCGACGGCACCTGCCACCGCGGCACGGCCGGACCGGGAGACCCCGAGTACGGCGGCGTCGAGGATCCGCCCGCCGGTGCCTGGTGGCCGGACTTCGCCCACACCCTCGCCGGCAACGCCAACCCTCCGCTGACCTTCAACCACGCACACTGAGCACACCGCTTGGCACACCGCCCCGGCTCTCCTGGTCTCGTCGTGGAGTCCAGGAAGCCAGGCTTTTGATCCTGATCCGAAGGAGAACCACGAGCAACTTCGCCGGACAAGCTCGACGGCCTCGACGACGACGCCTTCGGCCAGGGCCGCGAGCGCGTCAGGCGTGCTGCTGGGGTTCGTGGGGGGTGCAGCCGGTCAACATCGTGGTGCACGCCCTGGACGTCGAGTCCATCGGCGTGGCGGCCGACAGCACGCCGGCCGTCCTGGGCTTCACCATGGCCGGCCACATTCTCGGCCGTGCGGTCCTGACCGCCACCGCCGAAACACCCGCCTGACGCGCAGCTTGTCCCAACTCATCGACACCACGGACGCTCAGCGACAGGTCCACTGAAGTCGTGCCGGAGCCCGTTCTCGTGAACAGGGCCACGGGGGTCGGCATCTCGGTCTCCGTCGGCGCGGGCGTTCGGGCGCAAGCCTCCGACCGATTGGGTCATTCATCGTCAGATCACGTTCTTCCGGGCCCTGTTTCCGGGACGATGCGGCGAGGGCCGTGACACGCGCGGTCCGCTCCCCTCCGTCCTGGGAGGACCCATGCGAACACGCGCAGCCGTGCTGTGCGCCGCCGCCACCGTCGTGGCCGGTTCGTTCACCGCCCTGCCCGCGACCGCCGCCGTCCGAGCCCCCCTCAAGGTGTCCCCGGTGACCTGGAAGAAGTGCGGCACCACCGACTACCCGACGCTCCAGTGCGGCTCGGTCAGGGTGCCCCTCGACCACCGCAACCCGCGCGGACGGCAGATCACGCTGGCCCTCTCGCGCGTCCCGCACACCGCGCCGGTCTCGCAGGGGCCGCTGCTGGTCAACCCCGGCGGCCCCGGCGGCAGCGGGCTGGCTCTCGCGGGTTTCGTGGCGTCCGCGCTGCCCAGGAAGGTGGCCGCACAGTACGACGTCATCGGCTTCGACCCGCGCGGCGTCGGCAGGAGCAGTCCGTCGATCGACTGCGCGCCCGGCTACTTCAAGCCGGTGCGCCCCGACCCGGTCCCGGCCACTCCCGCCCTCGAACAGGCGAACCTCAAGCGGGTGCGGTCGTTCGCGGCGGCCTGCGGAAAGAAGTACGCGAACCTGCTGCCGTACCTCGACACGGTCGACGCCGCACAGGACCTCGACTCGATCCGCCAGGCCCTCGGCGCCCGGCGGATCAGCTACTTCGGCTACTCGTACGGCACCTACCTGGGCGCGGTCTACGCGAAGCTGCACCCGGACCGGATCCACCGCCTGGTCCTGGACTCCATCGTCGACCCCACGGGCGTCTGGTACGACGACAACCTGGGCCAGGACCTGGCGTTCGACCACCGCCAGCGCGCCCTGATGGCCTGGATCGCGGCGTACGACTCGACGTACCGGCTCGGTACCGACCCGAAGAAGGTCGAGGCCAAGTGGTACGCCATGCGGGCCGCGCTGGCGAAGAAGCCGGCCGGTGGCACGGTGGGTGCCGCGGAACTGGAGGACACCTTCATCCCGGGCGGCTACTACAACGGCTACTGGCCCTACCTGGCCGAGGCGTTCTCCGCGTACGTCAACGGCCGGAAGACGGCCGCCCTGGTGGAGGCGTACCGGAACTTCGCCGCCGTCGACGCCTCCGGCGACAACGGCTACAGCGTCTACGCGGCCGTCCAGTGCCGGGACGCGTCCTGGCCCCGGGACTGGAACCAGTGGCGCAAGGACAACGAGGCGGCGTACGCGAAGGCGCCGTTCATGACCTGGAACAACGCCTGGTACAACGCGGCGTGCGCGTACTGGCCGACGAAGGCGCTCAAGCCGCTGGACATCGCCAACGGCACGCTCCCGCCGGTCCTCCTCTTCCAGGCGACGGACGACGCGGCCACCCCCTACCCGGGCGGCGTCACGGTCCACCGGCTGCTGGCCGGCTCCAGCCTGGTCGTCGAGCAGGGCGGCGGCAACCACGGCATCACGCTCAGCGGCAACACCTGCCTGGACACCCATCTCGCCGCCTACCTGACGGACGGCACGGTTCCGCACGGCACCGGCACCGCCGACGCGGTCTGCCGCAAGAGCCCCGACCCGAAACCCCTCACCACCAAGGCCGCCTCGACGTCGTCCCGCGGCTCGACCCTGCACGAACTGCTGGGCTTCCGCCGCTGAACCGCTGCTGACCCTCCGCGGGGGGCGTCGCCGGACCCGTGGTCCACCATGACCGCATGAGTGATCCGACACCCGACGCCTCCCTCCAGGTCCGCCCGATGGCGCTCGACGACTGCGACCGCGTCTCCGAGATACGCGTGCGCGGCTGGCAGTTCGCCTACCGGGGCCTCATGCCGCAGCCGTTCCTGGACGGGCTCAGCGTCGAGCAGGACGCCGAGCGCCGGCGGGCCCGGTACCGGGACGGCGGGAACGCGGTGACCGAACTGGTGGCGGTGCGCGGCGGCACGATCGTGGGCTGGGCGGCGCACGGACCCTACCGGGACGGCGACGTACGCACCGGCGACGCCGAGCTGTACGCCCTCTACGTGGACGCGGCCCACCTCGGCACCGGCGTGGGACGGGCGCTGCTGGGGACGGTCCTGGAGCAGTGCGCCGGGCACACGCGCGTCCGTCTGTGGGTGCTGAAGGAGAACGCGCGCGCCCGGCGGTTCTACGAGATCGCCGGCTTCGTGGCCGACGGCGCCGAGGAGCCGTACGAGGTCGACGGGGTGGCGGTGCCCGAGGTGCGGTACGTCAAGGAGCTCGGCCTCACCGCTGCCTGGGGATCCGGGCGAGGGCCCGGACCGCGGCCTCGGCGAGGGTGGGGTGGGCCAGGGCCTCGGTGAGGACGCGGCGGGCGCGGGTGTCGCCGAGGGCGCCGAGGCCGTCCACGCAGGCGAGGGCGACCTTGCGGTAGGGGTCGTGCGGGCGCAGCCGGCGTTCCAGGGTGGTGATCAGGGCGGGGACGGACTCCGGGGCGCGGAGTTCGACCAGGAGACGGACGGGGTGCAGGGCGTAGGCGACGCGGAGTTCGTTGGTGGCGAGGGCGGCGGCCGCGCGGGCGGTGCGCGGGTCGTCGAGTCGGGCGAGGGCCTGGGCGGCGGAGGCGCAGCGGGGTGGGTCGCGGTGGTTGAGGAGGAGGACCAGGGTCTCGAAGGCCCGCCGGTCGCCGGCCGTGCCCAGCCGGAACGCCGCCAGCTCCCGGGCCCACAGGGGCTGTCCGGCGGCGGTGAGCACCTCTGCCAGTGCGTCGTGGTCCTCGGTGGCCAGAAGCCGGTCGAAGGCGGCCGTCCCCTGCGACTCCTGCCGAAGACGCTCCGTGAGTGATCGCAACTCTTCGTCCACGAAGCCCAGCGTAGAGGGGTTGCGGCAGGCGAGGGACGTACATCACAAAGTCGGGGGGCTGGCGCGCTCGTTACCCGCCGGTTAAGCTCAATCGAGCGAGTGTCACCCACTCGCACCACCGCTCACGCCGGTTTGGTGACGCAGCCGCCGTGAGCACGAAGGTCGGTTCGGTACTTCGGTACCGCAGGTCCGGCCCGGCTCCGGGACAGGGCCGGTCGGAATCCGCCGCCGGGCGTGTGCGCGCCCTGGCGGCAGCACCGGGCGTGTGCGCTCGAAGCCCGGCACACCCGCATTCCAGCAGCTCTCTCCGCACCCGGTGCGTCCCTCGGCGCACCCGGGCGCGTTTCCAGTCGTCACCCTCATTCCTGGAGTCCCGCGATGGCCACTCCCCTGTCCGACCTTTCCCTGTCCCCGCTCAGGACGATCGCCGTCGTCGGCCTCGGCACCATGGGCACCGGTATCACCGAGGTCCTCGCGAGGGCCGGCCGCGAGGTGATCGGCATCGACGTGAGCGAGGCCCAGGCCGCGCGGTCCCTCGCCGCCCTGGAGACCTCGACGGCCCGAGCCGTGGCGCGCGGCAAGCTCACCGAGGCTGAGCGCGCGGGACTGCTGGCCCGGGTGCGCATCGGCACCGACCTGTCGGCCGCCGCCGGCGCCGGCCTCGTCATCGAGGTGGTCCCGGAGTCGTACGACATCAAGCACCAGGTCTTCCGGGAGCTGGACGGCGTCGTCGGCCCCGACACCATCCTCGCGACCGGCACCAACGCACTCTCCGTGACCCGGCTGGCCGCCGCCTCGGCCCGCCCCGAGCGCGTCCTCGGCCTGCACTTCTTCAACCCGGCCCCGGCGATGAAGCTGGTCGAGGTCGTCTCCTCGGTGCTCACCGCGCCGGGCGCCGTCGCCGCCGTCACCGACCTGGCGATCGAGCTGGGCAAGGAGCCGGTCGCGGTCGGCGACCGCCCCGGGTTCGTCGCGGACGGGCTGCTGTTCGGCTACCTCAACCAGGCCGCCGCGATGTACGAGGCGAAGTACGCCTCCCGCGAGGACATCGACGCGGCCATGCGGCTCGGCTGCGGCCTGCCGATGGGCCCGCTGGCCCTGCTCGACCTGATCGGCATCGACACGGCGCGCACGGTCCTGGAGGCCATGTACGCCGAGTCCCGCGACCGCCTGCACGCCCCGGCGCCCATCCTCAAGCAGCTCAGCGAGGCAGGCCTGACCGGCCGCAAGTCGGGCCGCGGCTTCTACTCCTACGAGGCCCCGGGCAGCGCCACCGTCGTCCGGGACGCGCTCACCCCGCTGGACGGCGCCGCGCTCACCCCGGGCCGTACGGTCCGCTCGGTCGGCGTCGCCGGCTCCGGCACCATGGCCTCCGGGATCGCCGAGGTCTTCGCCAAGGCCGGGTACGAGGTCGTCCTCGCCGCCCGCAGCGAGGAGAAGGCACAGGCGGCCAAGGCCCGCATCGGCAAGTCCCTGGACCGCTCCGTCGGCAAGGGCCGGATGACCGCGGAGGCGGCCGCCCGGACCCTGGACCTGATCACCCCGGCGGGTTCCTACGACGCCTTCGCGGACGTGGACCTGGCCGTCGAGGCGGTCGCCGAGGACCTGGAAGTCAAGCGGCAGCTGTTCCAGGCCCTGGACAAGGTCTGCAAGCCGGGCGCGGTCCTGGCCACCACCACCTCCTCGCTGCCGGTCGTCGCCTGCGCCCGCGCCACCTCGCGTCCGCAGGACGTGATCGGGATGCACTTCTTCAACCCCGCGCCGGCCATGAAGCTGGTCGAGGTGGTCCGGACCGTGCTGACCGGCGAGGACGTCCACGCCACCGTCCGCGAGGTCTGCGGCCGGATCAGGAAGCACGCGGTCGACTGCGGCGACCGGGCCGGGTTCATCGTGAACGCCCTGCTGTTCCCGTACCTCAACAACGCGATCAAGATGGTCGAGGAGCACTACGCCTCCCTCGACGACATCGACGCGGCGATGAAGCTGGGCGGCGGCTACCCGATGGGTCCGTTCGAGCTGCTCGACGTGGTCGGCCTGGACGTCTCGCTCGCCATCGAGAAGGTGCTGCACCGGGAGTTCCGCGACCCGGGCCTCGCGCCCGCGCCGCTCCTGGAGCACCTGGTGGCCGCGGGCTGCCTCGGCCGCAAGACCGGCCGCGGCTTCCGCGAATATGCCCGCCGCTGACGGCGTCGGCGACTGGTTCGGGGACGACCTGGACGGCAAGGACTGGGGCGGGCTGCTCGACCCCGCGGACGGTCCCCCGCCCTTCGCGGGCGGGGGAAACCCGGGACGTGCGCATCACGCTGCGCACATGCAGTACGTTCGGGTCATGCCCCAGCCCGCCAAGTCCTCACGTACCCCCGCCACGCCCGACGCGCCGGAGAGCGCCGCGAGCAGCCGCGCGGCGGCCCAGCGGCTCAAGATGCGCCGAGAGCTGGCGGCCGCCGCGATGGAGCTCTTCGCGACGAAGGGGTACGAGGCGACCACCGTCGACGAGATCGCGGCGGCGGCCGGGGTCGCCCGCCGCACCTTCTTCCGCCACTTCCGCTCCAAGGAAGAGGCGATCTTCCCGGACCACGACGACACGCTGATCCGCGCCGAGGCGGTGCTGAACGCGGCCCCGGCCCACGAGCACCCGCTCGACACGGTGTGCCGCGGCATCAAGGAAGTCATGAAGATGTACGCGGCCCGGCCGGAGATCTCGGTGGCCCGCTACAAGCTCACCCGCGAGGTGCCCACTCTCCGCGAGGCCGAGATCGCGTCGGTGGCCCGTTACGAGCGCCTGTTCACCCGCTATCTCCTCGGCCACTTCGACGAGCACGCCCACGCGGACGACGCGAACGACGACCCGCTGCTGGCCGAGGTCGCGGCGTCGGCGGTGGTCACCGCCCACAACCACGTGCTGCGGCGCTGGCTGCGGGCGGGCGGTCAGGGGGACGTCGAGCTCCAGCTGGACCACGCCTTCGCGATCGTGCGGAAGACGTTCGGGAACGGGATCGGGGCGGGCCGGGAGTCGGCGCCCCGCCCGCCCGCGCCGGCCTCGGTCTCCTCGCAGGGGGAGGTGCTGGTGACGGTCGCTCGCACGGACGCACCCCTGGACGAAGTGATGCGGACCATCGAGCAGGCGCTGAAGGAGCGGTCGTAAAGAGACGGTAGGGGTGGGTCGCGGTCACAGAACCGCGGCTCCGCCGCTCGTCCTCGCACGCCGGACGGGCTGGAGGTTCGTCCGGACGTCTCCCGCAAGACGGGCTATTTTCCCCTACCCGGCGGTAGGTTTGATCGATCATCGCTCATTTGTTACGTAAAGATTTCATCTGAGAGCGATTTCTGGCACTCAGTGCCTTGCCGACTGACACGGGGTGTCATACGTTGATGGTGTCCGGCCTGTCCCGGTGAGCCCACCAGCTCCCCCGTCGGACGCCTGCGTCACAGGCAACCTCCCGCGCCACAAAGCGCTGCCGAAGCACCAGACCCGCCGAACCGACGGCACTTTTCCCGAAAACCCTCAGCAGCACCGCCGCAACCCTCAGCGCCCCTTCCCTCATGGGGCGCACACCGCCGGAGGCAACACGTGACCACTCAGGCCATCCTGGACGCGATCCAGTCGCCGGAATCGACGCCGGCCGACTTCGCCGCCCTGCCGCTTCCCGAGTCGTACCGCGCGATCACCGTGCACAAGGACGAGACGGACATGTTCGCGGGCCTGGAGACCCGCGACAAGGACCCGCGCAAGTCCATCCACCTCGACGAGGTCCCGCTGCCCGAGCTGGGTCCGGGCGAGGCCCTGGTCGCCGTCATGGCATCCAGTGTCAACTACAACTCGGTGTGGACCTCGATCTTCGAGCCGCTCTCGACCTTCGGCTTCCTGGAGCGCTACGGCCGCCTCAGCGAGCTGACCAAGCGGCACGACCTGCCGTACCACATCATCGGCTCGGACCTCGCGGGCGTCGTCCTGCGCACCGGCCCCGGCGTCAACGCCTGGAAGCCCGGTGACGAGGTCGTCGCGCACTGCCTGAGCGTGGAGCTGGAGTCCAGCGACGGTCACAACGACACCATGCTCGACCCCGAGCAGCGGATCTGGGGCTTCGAGACCAACTTCGGCGGCCTCGCCGAGATCGCGCTGGTCAAGTCCAACCAGCTGATGCCGAAGCCGGACCACCTCAGCTGGGAGGAGGCCGCCGCCCCGGGCCTGGTCAACTCCACCGCGTACCGGCAGCTGGTCTCCCGCAACGGCGCCGGCATGAAGCAGGGCGACAACGTCCTGATCTGGGGCGCGAGCGGCGGCCTCGGCTCGTACGCCACCCAGTTCGCGCTGGCCGGCGGCGCCAACCCGATCTGCGTCGTGTCCTCGCCGCAGAAGGCCGACATCTGCCGGGCCATGGGCGCCGAGGCGATCATCGACCGCACCGCCGAGGACTACAAGTTCTGGAAGAACGAGCGTGAGCAGGACCCGCGCGAGTGGAAGCGCTTCGGCAAGCGCATCCGTGAGCTCACCGGCGGCGAGGACATCGACATCGTCTTCGAGCACCCCGGCCGCGAGACCTTCGGCGCCTCCGTCTACGTCACCCGCAAGGGCGGCACCATCACCACCTGCGCCTCCACCTCGGGCTACATGCACGAGTACGACAACCGCTACCTGTGGATGTCCCTGAAGCGGATCATCGGCTCGCACTTCGCCAACTACCGCGAGGCCTGGGAGGCCAACCGGCTGATCGCGAAGGGCAAGATCCACCCGACCCTGTCGAAGACGTACGCCCTGGAGGAGACCGGCCAGGCCGCCTACGACGTGCACCGCAACCTCCACCAGGGCAAGGTCGGCGTCCTCTGCCTCGCCCCCGAGGAAGGTCTCGGCGTGCGCGACGAGGAGATGCGGGCCAAGCACCTCGACGCCATCAACCGCTTCCGCAACGTCTGAGACACCCGAGGTCATACATGACTGAGCGTCAGATCGCCGACGGGGCCCGTGAGCCCGCGCCGCAGGCGCAGAAGGACCGGCCGTGGCTCATGCGCACGTACGCCGGGCACTCCACGGCCGAGGCGTCCAACGAGCTGTACCGGCGCAACCTCGCCAAGGGGCAGACGGGTCTGTCGGTGGCGTTCGACCTGCCGACGCAGACCGGCTACGACCCCGACCACATCCTCGCCCGCGGCGAGGTCGGCCGGGTGGGCGTGCCCGTCTCGCACCTCGGTGACATGCGCCGGCTGTTCCAGGACATCCCCCTGGAGCAGATGAACACCTCGATGACGATCAACGCCACCGCCATGTGGCTGCTGGCGCTCTACCAGGTCGTCGCGGAGGAGCAGGGCGCGGACCTCACCAAGCTCCAGGGGACGACCCAGAACGACATCGTCAAGGAGTACCTGTCCCGGGGGACGCACGTCTTCCCGCCGGGGCCGAGCCTCCGGCTGACGACGGACATGATCGCGTACACGGTCTCCCACCTGCCGAAGTGGAACCCGATCAACATCTGCAGCTACCACCTGCAGGAGGCGGGCGCCACGCCGGTGCAGGAGATCGCGTACGCGATGTCCACCGCCGTCGCCGTCCTGGACGCGGTGCGCGACGGCGGCCAGGTGCCGCAGGAGCGGATGGGTGACGTCGTCGCCCGCATCTCCTTCTTCGTGAACGCGGGCGTCCGGTTCATCGAGGAGATGTGCAAGATGCGGGCGTTCGGCCGCATCTGGGACAAGGTCACCCGGGAGCGGTACGGCATCGAGAACCCCAAGCAGCGCCGGTTCCGGTACGGCGTGCAGGTCAACTCGCTCGGCCTGACGGAGGCGCAGCCGGAGAACAACGTCCAGCGGATCGTCCTGGAGATGCTGGCCGTGACACTGTCGAAGGACGCACGTGCGCGTGCCGTGCAGTTGCCGGCCTGGAACGAGGCCCTGGGCCTGCCCCGGCCCTGGGACCAGCAGTGGTCGCTGCGCATCCAGCAGGTGCTCGCCCACGAGAGCGACCTGCTGGAGTACGACGACATCTTCGAGGGCTCGCACGTCATCGAGGCGAAGGTCGCCCAACTGGTCGAGGACTCCCTCGCCGAGATGGACCGGATCCAGGAGATGGGCGGCGCGATGGCCGCCGTCGAGTCCGGCTACCTGAAGTCGCAGCTGGTGGCCTCGCACGCCGAGCGGCGGGGCCGGATCGAGTCCGGCCAGGAGAAGATCGTCGGCGTCAACATCTTCGAGACCACCGAGCCCAACCCGCTCACCGCCGACCTGGACACGGCCATCCAGACGGTCGACCCGGCCGTCGAGGCGCGGGTCGTCGAGGCGATCGGGCGCTGGCGCGACACGCGCTACCAGCCGCCGTTCAACCACCCGCGGCCCTGCAAGGCCCTGGAGCGGCTGAAAGAGGCCGCCAAGGGCACCGACAACCTCATGGAGGCCACCCTGGAGTGTGCCCGCGCCGGGGTCACGACCGGCGAGTGGGCGGGCGCGCTCCGGGAGGTGTTCGGCGAGTTCCGGGCACCCACCGGGGTCTCCTCGGCTCCGATCGCGGTCCCCGTCGAGCCGGGCTCGGCGCTGGCCGAGGTGCGGGCCAAGGTGGACGCGACCGCGCGCGACCTGGGCAGCGGCAAGCTCCGCTTCCTGGTCGGCAAGCCGGGTCTCGACGGACACTCCAACGGCGCCGAGCAGATCGCGGTGCGCGCCCGGGACGCCGGCTTCGAGGTGGTCTACCAGGGCATCCGGCTCACCCCGGAGCAGATCGTGGACGCGGCCCTGGCCGAGGACGTGCACGCGGTGGGCCTGTCGATCCTCTCCGGGTCGCACGCCCAGCTGGTCCCGGACGTCCTGGAACGACTCCGTGTGGCCGGTGCCACAGATATACCGGTGATCGCCGGTGGCATCATCCCGAACGGGGATGCCGAGCAACTGCGGGAAGCCGGAGTGGCCGCGGTCTTCACCCCGAAGGACTTCGACATCACCGGAATCATCGGCCGCATCGTCGACGAGATCCGGAAAGCGAACAAGCTCGACCCCCTGGAGGTCCCCGCATGACCACGCCCGTCAACCGGCTCCGCCCGCGGCGTTCCTGCCTGGCCGTACCCGGTTCGAACCCGCGCTTCCTGGAGAAGGCGCAGGGACTCCCGGCGGACCAGGTCTTCCTGGACCTGGAGGACGCGTGCGCGCCGCTGGCCAAGCCCGAGGCGCGGCACACCATCGTCAAGTTCCTCAACGAGGGCGACTGGACCGGCAAGACGCGCGTGGTCCGCGTCAACGACTGGACGACCGAGTGGACGTACCGTGACGTCGTGACCGTGGTCGAGGGCGCCGGGCAGAACCTCGACTGCATCATGCTGCCGAAGGTGCAGACGGCCCAGCAGGTCGTCGCGCTGGACCTGCTGCTCACCCAGATCGAGAAGACCATGGGCTTCGAGGTCGGCAAGATCGGCATCGAGGCGCAGATCGAGAACGCGCAGGGCCTGAACAACGTCAACGAGATCGCGACGGCCTCTCAGCGCGTCGAGACGATCATCTTCGGCCCGGCCGACTTCATGGCGTCCATCAACATGAAGTCGCTGGTCGTGGGCGAGCAGCCGCCCGGCTACCCGGCGGACGCCTACCACTACATCCTGATGCGGATCCTGATGGCCGCCCGCGCCAACAACCTCCAGGCGATCGACGGCCCCTACCTGCAGATCCGCAACATCGACGGCTACCGGGAGGTCGCCCGGCGCGCCGCGGCCCTCGGTTTCGACGGCAAGTGGGTGCTGCACCCCGGCCAGGTCGAGGCGTCCAACGAGATCTTCTCGCCGTCCCAGGAGGACTACGACCACGCCGAGCTGATCCTGGACGCGTACGACTACTACACGTCCGAGGCGGGCGGCAAGAAGGGCTCCGCGATGCTCGGCGACGAGATGATCGACGAGGCCAGCCGCAAGATGGCCCTGGTCATCTCGGGCAAGGGCCGGGCCGCCGGCATGCAGCGCACCTCGAAGTTCGAGATCCCGGAGGCATGACGCGATGCAGTTCGGACGCACGTACGAGGAGTTCGAGGTCGGGGCGACGTACAAGCACTGGCCCGGGAAGACGGTCACGGAGTACGACGACCACCTGTTCTGTCTCCTCACCATGAACCACCACCCGCTCCACATGGACACGAACTACGCCGAGAAGACGACGGACTTCGGCAGGAACGTGGTGGTCGGGAACTACGTCTACTCGCTGCTGCTGGGCATGTCCGTGCCGGACATCTCCGGCAAGGCGATCGCCAACCTGGAGATCGAGTCGCTCAAGCACGTGGCGCCGACCTTCCACGGCGACACGATCTACGGCCAGACGACCGTGCTCGACAAGTGGCCCTCCAAGTCGAAGAGCGACCGCGGGATCGTCCACGTCGAGACCAAGGGTTACAAGCAGGACGGCACGCTGGTGTGCGTCTTCCGCCGCAAGGTGATGGTGCCGACCGAGACGTACATCAAGGAGCGCGGCGGCGAACAGCCGGGCCGCCCCGAGCTGAAGGAACAGGGGAAGTAAGCGATGGCCCGTCTCGCCCGGACCGCCGGTCTGACCGACGTCCAGCAGGAGATCCTCTCCACCGTCCGCGACTTCGTGGACAAGGAGATCATCCCGGTCGCCACCGAACTGGAGCACCGCGACGAGTACCCTCAGGCGATCGTCGACGGCCTCAGGGAGCTCGGCCTGTTCGGCCTGATGATCCCCGAGGAGTACGGCGGCCTGGGCGAGTCCCTCCTGACGTACGCGCTGTGCGTCGAGGAGATCGCCCGGGGCTGGATGTCCGTCTCCGGGATCATCAACACGCACTTCATCGTGGCGTACATGCTCAAGCAGCACGGCACGCAGGAGCAGAAGGAGCACTTCCTGCCGCGGATGGCGGCCGGCGACATCCGGGGCGCGTTCTCGATGTCGGAGCCGGGCCTCGGCTCGGACGTGTCGGCGATCACCTCGAAGGCGGTGAAGGACGGCGACGAGTACGTCCTGAACGGCCAGAAGATGTGGCTGACGAACGGCGGCACGTCGTCCCTCGTGGCCGTCCTGGTGCGAAGTGACGAAGGACACCCCGAGGGCACGGCCCCGCACAAGTCGATGACGACCTTCCTGGTCGAGAAGGAGCCCGGATTCGGCGAGGTGCGCCCCGGCCTCACCATCCCCGGCAAGATCGACAAGATGGGCTACAAGGGGGTCGACACCACCGAGCTGATCATGGACGGGCTGCGGATCCCGGCCGATCGGGTGCTGGGCGGGGTCACCGGCCGAGGTTTTTACCAAATGATGGACGGAGTCGAGGTCGGCCGCGTCAATGTGGCGGCGCGCGGCTGCGGCGTCGCCCAGCGTGCGTTCGAACTGGGGGTCCAGTACGCCCAGCAACGTCACACTTTCGGCAAGCCGATCGCCCAGCACCAGGCCATCCAGTTCAAGCTCGCGGAGATGGCCACCAAGGTCGAGGCCGCGCATGCCATGATGGTCAACGCCGCACGCAAAAAGGACTCCGGCGAGCGAAACGACCTTGAGGCGGGGATGGCGAAGTACCTCGCCTCGGAGTACTGCAAAGAGGTCGTGGAGGACGCCTTCCGGATCCACGGCGGCTACGGCTTCTCCAAGGAGTACGAGATCGAACGCCTGTACCGTGAGGCGCCCATGCTGCTGATCGGCGAGGGCACCGCCGAGATCCAGAAAATGATCATCGGACGCAGACTGCTCGAAGAGTATCGATTCCAGGGCTGATTGTCCGGGTACGGGGTGTTTTCTTCGAGAAGAAGATCACACCCCGTCAACGGTCTTCGGCCGCCGACTCGGCTTCCTGGCTTGCCCAGTTGCGGCCCCCGACCGGTACGATCCCGGAAAGCCGCCGTCCCCGATTCCTCGCGCGGCATCATCCGCTACGAAGGTCATCCATGCCCCACAGCCAAACCTCTGCACATCGAGACAGCCTGGCCGGCGTACGCCTCGCGCGCGGAGCATCGCCGTGGCTTCTCCCGACCGTCGCCACCGCAGCCGTCAGCCTGCTCCGCGCCCGTCGCTCCGGCGCCGCCAAGGCCGTCGCCGTGCCCGCCACCGCGCTCGCGGCGGGCATGCTGTGGTTCTTCCGCGACCCCGAGCGTGAGATCGCCCAGGGCCGTGTCATCTCCCCCGCCGACGGTGTGGTGCAGAGCATCATGCCGTGGAAGGACGGCCGCACCCGCGTCGCGATCTTCATGAGCCCGCTCAACGTCCACGTCAACCGCGCGCCCCTGTCGGGCCAGGTGACGTCGGTGGAGCACATCCCCGGTGGCTTCGTTCCCGCCTTCAACAAGGAGAGCGAGAACAACGAGCGCGTAGTCTGGCATTTCGACACCGAACTCGGCGACATCGAGATGATCCAGATCGCCGGCGCGGTGGCCCGCCGCATCGTCCCCTACGTCCCGCAGGGCACGAAGGTCGAGCAGGGCGACCGCATCGGTCTGATCCGCTTCGGCTCGCGCGTCGACATCTACCTGCCCGAGGGCGTGGAGGTCGCGGTCGAGGTCGGCCAGAAGACCGTGGCTGGGGTGACTCGCATTGACCGTGATTGATCCAGAGACCCAGGCGGGCTGGGTGCCCGAGGCCGACCAGATCGGCGACGACGAGGAGGAGATGCCGCTCTCTCTCCGCCTCTCGATAGCGGACACCCTCACGCTCGGCAACGCCACCTGTGGCTTCATGGCGGTGTACTTCACCACCACGGGCATCCTGATCCCGCACCTGACCGGGGACGACCAGTCGGCCGGCATGGCGCGGCACAGCGCCGCCACCGCGGTCATCCTGATGCTCTGCGCGGCGATCTTCGACCTGTTCGACGGCCTGGTCGCCCGCAAGCTGCGCTCCTCCCCCATGGGCGCGGAGCTGGACAACCTCTCCGACCTGATCAGCTTCGGCCTGGCCCCGGCGTACTTCGTGCTCGTCTACGGCATGGTGGCGGACGACGCCTACCAGAAGGTGGCCGCGGTCGGCGCGGTCGTGGTGCTGCTGGCCGTGGTGCTGAGACTCGCGCGTTTCTCGTGCGTGACACCGCCGAACGGCATGTTCCAGGGCATGCCGAGCCCCTTCGGGGCGCTGACGGTAGTCTCGATCGTCCTTCTCGAGCTGCCGTTCTTCGCCACCCTGCTGGCGATCCTCGGCACCGCGTGGCTGATGGTGAGCCGGGTCGAGTACCCGAAGCCGCGCGGCCGCCTCGCCGTCGCGATGCTCTCCTGGATCGTGCTCGGCGTGGGCCTCCTGGCGGCCTGGGCCTTCGACGCCCCGGGCGGCCAGCTGCTCCTGCAGACCGGCTGCGCGCTGCAGCTGGTGACGGGCGCGGTGATCCCGCTGTTCGCCACGGCCCGCCGGGTGAACAACTTCCGCGACAACCGCCGCGAGGCGCGGGCGGCGCAGCTGCCCTGACGCTCCGCGCACCACCGACGGGCGTGGGCCCGGCCGTTGATGTGGGGGGGCCCCCCCGTTAGCGGTGGTAGGGGGTGGGGGGTGGGGTTTTTTGGGGGAACAAACCCAACCCGGCGGCGCGGGGGAGAG
>NZ_JBFAXI010000137.1:0-17052 GCF_040680735.1 Streptomyces sp. NPDC051987
CCAGTTCTAGTTCAACTAAGCCAGGGGCAGGGCCGAATAGGCCCCCACCAGCGGTTTTGCCGCCAGTGGGGTGTGCCGTCACGCCGCGTGGGCCGTCTCTGGGCCGTCATCGCCCCCGTGGGCCGCCCGGTACATGCCGTCGACCGCCCGTCGGGTGCGGCTCTCACTGCTCGGCATGAGGTGCGTGTACACCCGCAGCGTGAACCCAGGGTCGCTGTGCCCCAGGTACCGACTGAGCGCCTTGACGTTCTCGCCGGCATCGAGCAGAACGGACGCGTAGAAGTGCCTGAGCGCGTGCATGCCGTCCTCACGGGACTCCGCGATCCGCTCCCCCGGCTTGGGTTGCGGGATCACGCCAGCGGCCACGAGGGCAGGCTTCCAGGCGTGCACGTTGAAGTTGCTGCGCAGGACCGCGCCACCGTCGGGAGCGGCGAACAGAAGCTTCTTCGTCACGGGAGCGCCGCCGGGAACCAGCCAGGGCAACGTCACTTCCACGGGCGGGAATTGCTTCATGTGGGCCGCGAACGCCCGCCCCACCGTTTCAGGCAGCGGCACGTCTCGCACCTTGCCGCGCTTCGGAGGCGCGAATACAGGGTGCCCGTTGATGAGCTTCACCTGATAGGCCACGTGCAACCACCCTTTGAGGAAGCTGATTTCATCGACTGGAAGACCGAAGATCTCCCCTTGCCGTAGCCCGCATCCGCCGCCCGCGTCCACCATGGCGCGGTACGGCTCGGGAAGCGCCGCACGCACGGCGAACACGCGCTCAGACGTCCACGGCCGCACCCTGCTCGGCACCACGGCCGGCAGCTTGACGGAGACCGCACGACACGGATTCCGGCTCAAGAGTCCATCGTCCACGGCGGCCGTGAAGACGGTGGACACGTTGGAGATGATGACTCGCCGATAGGACGAGGCAAGCCCCTTCTCTTGCAACTCCCGGAACCACGTACGGATGTGCTCCGGCTGGAAGGACCCGAGAGGGCGGGAGCCGATGTGCGGATAGGCGTGAAGCCTGAGGCGGTATTCCGCGCCTGCCTGCGTCGCAACGTCAGTGGTCTGTGCTGCTACCCAACGTTCGGCGTACTGCTGGAAGGTGGTCCGGCCAGCTTTCGGGTCGATGTACTGACCGCGCTCCATATCGGATTCGATGTGAGACAGCCACTTCTCGGCGAGGCGCTTCTTGCCGTCGGGAAAGCTCTTGGACTTCTCGGTGCCGTCAGGTCCGATGTAGCGGGCCCGGTAGCGCATGCCCTTGCCGTAGCGGTCGGTCTTGGCCTTGATTTCGTTGCCGTTGTCGTCGGTCTCGGTCTTGAACCAGCGGTCTTGGATGTGGCCAGCCATTTGGGGCGTGGTCCCTTTCTGGGCATGGGTCGGGGAGGGCCGCGATACGGCCCTCCCCGGGAAGTTCGGTGTTGTGCTGCTCGGCTGCTCTACGCGGCGTCGCTGTCGTGGTTCTTGCGGCTGGTGACGAAGGCGCGTACGTCGGCCGGGTCGTAGCGGAGGTGCTTGCCGATGCGGAATCCGGGCGGGCCTACGCGCTTGCGGCGCCACTGGTAGACGGTCTCTTTCGGTACCTCGAACATCTCGGCGATGTCGTCGGGGGTGAGGTACCGGTCGGGGAGTCCGCCGCGAAGGGTGGCGCGCGGGTCGGCCAGGGAAGGGGCGGTCGCGCTCACGGGGAGTCCTCCATGAGTTGGAGTGACATTGCTCTGAGTCGTGACTCATCGCGACTCAGGGCGGGTGGGAGGGGGCTTGAGTCGCGATGAGTCACGACTCAGGCAGATGTGGTTCGGACGCGTTCAGCGTGATGCCGGTGTAGGTGGCGATCTGCCGGCCGTAGGGGTCGCGGGGGCGGGTTCGGTTGAGCTGGGGGATCACGGACTGGAGGTTGCGGCCGAAGAGCTGTTTCGTGCCGGGCTTGACGCCGTTGTCCTCTGCCCAGTCCCGCCAGACGGCCCACAGGGTGTCCACGGGGATGCTGGACGTGGGTCCGGTGGTGCAGCGTTCACGGACGAACGCACTGGTGGGTGAGGCGGTGTCCTGCATGGAGGTGACCGCTTCGCGGCTGCACGCGGGTTCCGTGATCCGGCCCTTGGCCTGGAGCCGGGCGAGGCCGTCCAGGGCCCAGTTCAGGATTCCAGGCATCTCGGTGATGAGCCGGTCGAACAGGGTGGGGTCCTCCCTGCCGAGCCAGGACACGGTCATGCTGAGCACGACGAACCGGCGGGCGATGACCCCGGAGGAGTCGCCGAAGTGCGGCAGTTCGTTGGACAGGATCATCAGCCGGGTGGGGAGCTTGCCGGTCCACACCGCGCGGTACTTGCGGTCTACGTCGATGGTGTCCTCACCGGAGATGGTCAACAGCCTTTCCACTACGGCTGTGTTGTCGTTGCCGGACAGGCGCGCGTCGGAGATGACTGCGAGCGGTTTGCCGACGAGGGTGGACAGGCCGAAGTTCGTGCCGAGACCGGCGAGGGTGGGCCCGGCGAGGTTCTCCTTGCCGACCAGCTCTTTGAGGACGCGGGCGATGGTGCCTTTGCCGGAGCGGGACGGGCCGACCATGAGCAGGATCTTCTGTTGGTCGGTGCGGCCGGACAGGACGTACCCGAACCACTCCTGTACGGCGTGGATGGCGTCGGGGTCGTCAGGCCAGATCTGCGCCAAGAAGCGTTCCCAGGTGGGTGCGCTCGCATCGGGGTCGTAGGCGAAGGGGACAGAGACGAGGTTGAAGAAGTGCGGGCCGTGCGGCAGAAGCGCGCGGTCCCGGATCCGCAGCAGCCCGTTCTCGCACGCCACGATCGGCCCCTCGCCGGCCGCGTCGGCGGTAGTGCCGTCGGTGTCGACCCAGGCGGGCGCGTCGGTGTCGGTGGGCAGCAGGGTGATGGAGCCGAGCGCGTCGAGCAGGTTGCTGATCTTGGGTTTCGTGGGAGCCCAGTCGCGTTCCTCGGGTTCCCCGTCCTTGCCGGGAGCGAGGAACACGGTGTGTTCAAGCCGCTCGTACATGGCCTTGCGGATCTCGGCTTCGTCCACCTCGCGCCAGCAGGTTCCGTTCCAGCGCATCCATGAGGCACGCCAGCGCCGGTAGGTGAGCCGTCCGTCGTCGGTCTGCCAGTCCGGCAGCAGACGGCGCGCTACGGCCAACGGGTTACCCGGCGGGGGAAGTTCTTCCGTGTCGGTCACGCGACGGCTCCAGGACCGGCGTCCAGGCCGTTGCCGACGGCCCGGCGGGCGTAGGCCTCGGGTACCCCGACAGTGACGGCGGCGGACACGATCTCCTCGGCGAGGACGTCCAGGCCGCAGGGGCCGGGGCAGGCAGTGTGCTGTGCGGCGAGGAACCGGGCCACGCCGAACGCCTGGGACCCGGCACCGGACTCGGTGCGCTCGCGGACGAGAGCGAGCCCCTGTTCCAGGCCGGTGCGCACGAACCGTTCCGTGTGGCGGCACCCGGTGGCGACGGACCGGTCCCACACGGCGCGGGCGGGGGTGGAAGAGACCACCTCCCGGCGGGCGGGGGTGGTGTCTTCCCGCACCGGCAGTGCGCGGACGGCGGGCGGCAGAGGGGCCATGGTGCCGGTGCCGGGCCCGAGCCAGCGGGCGTAAGCCATGAGGGACTTGATGTCGACGCCGGGCCGCACAGCGTTGTGGGAGGGCATAGCGCCCCGGTAGATCCAGTGCTCGCCGCGCGTCGTGGGCACGGTGCGGGTAGCGGGCAGGGTCCCTCGGGCCCATGCGACGGCCGCAGGGTTATCGAGGTCGACCACGGTGAGCCGGACCCCGCCGGGGTGGTAGCCGACGCAGACGGCGCGTTCCCATGCCGCCACCCACAGCGGGGACAGGATGACGTTGCGGTCGGTGGTGGCGGCGGCCCACGCGTGGCAGGGGGCGAGGCAGCGGCAGGGGCCGGGGTCCTTCATGTTCGGCCGTCCGCCGCAGACGTTCTTGGCGCACGCACGGCAGTTCCCGAACGGCACCTTCCCAGAGCGCAGGGGCAGCACGGGCACGCCGCGTACGGCGAGGGTCAGTGCGGCGCGCAGATGGCTGTTGGGGGCGCCTGGACGCGGCGTGGTGCGCTCTCGCGCGGTGTCGGCGAAGTGAGGCATGCTGGGGGTTCTCCTGGTTCCTTGGAGGGACATGGAGGAACCGGGGTGGGTGCAGGCTTTGGCGAGACGGCACCCACCCCGGGCGTATCTAGAACGGGGGTTCGTCGCCGGTCGAGGGCGCGCCCCATCCGGCCGTGGCCGGGGTGCCAGCGGGGGTTCCCCATCCGCCGTTGGACGGCCCGGTGCCATTGGCGCCGTTGCGCTGGACGCGGGTGACGTCGGCGGTGGCGAATCGCAGCGAGGGGCCGATGTCGTCGACTTCCAGCGCGAGCATCGAGCGGTTCTCGCCCTCGGGGGTCTGCCAGTTGTGCTGTCGCAGGCGGCCGGTGACGACGACGCGGGTGCCCTTGGCGAGGCTGTCGGCGATGTGCTGGGCGAGGTCGCGCCATGCGGTGCAGCGGATGAACATGGCGGTTCCGTCCTGCCACTGGCCGGAGGTCTTGTCGTAGCTGCGCGGGGTGGATGCCACGGAGAACTTCGCCATGGCGGCTCCGTTGGGGGTGAAGCGGAGTTCGGGGTCGTCGGTGAGGTTGCCGACGAGGGTGAGCGGGGTCTCTCCTGCGGACATGCGGATCACTCGCTTTCGGTGGACGTGGTGGCGGGGGTGCGGTGGTCGGCGGTGAAGTACAGCCGGGTGCGCCGGCCGTCGCGGGTGGGGTACTGGCGGGCCGGGCCGGTGTCGAACGCGGCGGCCACGGCGGCGCTGATGCGGTCGGTGTCGTCCGGATCGCAGATGACGCGGATCTCGAACACGGTTGTTCTCTCCAGTTCAGCCGTTGAAGGTGCTGCGCTTGATGACGGCCTTGCGGATGTTGACCGTGCTGCCGCGCCGTCCGTCGGTGAGCGCGCGGGCGGGCATGCGCCAGGCGAGGACGCCAAGGGCGATCCACATCGCGGCGCCGGAGCCGAACCCGGCGGCGGCGTTGATGACTTCGCCGATGCCGTAACCGGTCCCGGCCGCGAGCGCCCCGCCCCCGAGACCCGCGCCGAGGAAGCGCTGAGCGAGGGGGTCCAGCAGCGGCAGCGGGCTCAGGTCGCGCGGCTCCGGCATGGCCATGGGAGGCGGGGCCAGGTGCTTGGGCATGGGGACCATGCGCCCGTAGGCATCGGGCACCCACACCACCGGCCCGCGCTCGGCGGCCAGTTCCACGGCCGCCGGGGCGGACGGGTACAAGTCGAGCGTGACCGGGTCGTACGCCGGCGAGGTCTGCGCGTCCGCCCTTACGGCGGGAAGGTGTGCGTTCACGGGGCTGCTCTCCTTTCAGTTGCCGAGTTGGGCGGCCGCGTCTGCGGCGGCCTGGACGAGGTTGTGTATGGGCTCGTACGCGCCGGTCCCTGCGACGAAGAACCCGAACAGGAACAGCACCAGGGCTGCGCCGCCCCCGGCGGACTTCGTCTTGACGGCGAACACAGACGCCGCGCCGAAGAGCAGCACGGCGGAGACGGTCAGGGTCATCGGATGCCTCCCGGGGTGTCGGTGCCAGCGCGGTAGACGCGGGCCCAGCGGTTGTAGAGCCAGCGGCCGGCGCGGATGCGCTTGCCGGTCGCCTTGCAGCGGCGGCAGTCCTTGCCGCGCTTGAGGCGGCCCTTGCGGTCGGTCTTGAGGGCGTGGCCCATGCCACGGCAGCGGCGGCAGTCGCCGAACGGCGAGACCGCACACAGGCCGCCATAACTGAGCGTGACGACTATCAGGCAGGCGATAGCAAGGATGGTGGGGGTCATGAGGGGCCCTCCAGGGTGGTTTTTGAGGGTTTCCGCAGGTGGGGTGCTATCCGCTAGATCCCTGATGGGGTGCGGTTTGGGCTGCTAGCGAGGGTGCTACCGGTAGCAGGTGTGGGTGCTACCGGTAGCACCCGATCGGCCTACGCCGCGCCCGGATTTTCGTTACGCTCCGCAATCGCCTTCAGGAGGTCGGCGCGCACGATGCCGCGGCGGGTGGTGCGGGTCCCGTCGTCCGTGGTGCCGGCGACGTCACGGGTCTTGATGCCGTGCGGCTTGAGCGCGCTGGTGACGTTCTCGCCCTTCCACCCGCCGTAGACTTCCGGGCGCAGTTCGGCGAGGCGGACGGCGATCCGCTCGTTCCACACCCGCTCCTCACCCTCCGGCACGACGGCCGCGACATCCGCGAGCAGGTCGTAGGCCAGGCCAGTCACCGCCTCGCGGGTCTCCCCGAGGCAGTAGCCGGACAGCAGTCCGGCCTTCTCCCGCATCTTGCGGGCACGGGCCGCGACGCTCTCGGCCATGGGCGCGTCGAGGAACGTGCTGGAGACGATCCGGGCATCGGAGCCCTCGCCCACGAAGTAGTGCAGGCCCTTGTCACCCCAGGCGAACATGGTGGCCCGCACGCCGCGCTTGTACGACGAGGTGCCGAGCACCATGTCGTTCTCGGTCTGGCCCATCACCTTCAGGCAGAACCGGGTACTGGCGTTCGCGCTGATGCCGGTGGGCAGGGACTTCGCGTCGGGGCGCTGGGTGGCCAGCAGCAGCACGATCCCGGTGGCGGGGCCGCGCTTGACCAGGTCGGTTGCGATCTCCTCGAACTCCTTGCCGTGCTCGGCATGCTCGAACAGCACCTGGCACTCGTCCACCCCGATGATGACCGGGTGCAACCCGAGCGAGCGCTTGTCGGCGAGCGCGCTGGTCACCTTGGACTCGGGGCAGATGTCCCGGGGCAGCGAGCGGATCACCTTCGTACGGCGTCGCAGTTCCTCGCGCAGGGCGCGGAAGTCGGCCAGGGCGTAGCGGATCGTCTCGTCCTCCTCACCGACGCCGTGCCGGTGCGAGACCGCCTCACCGACCGGGTCAAGGTCGCCGGTGCCCTTCATGTCGTAGGTGTGCAGCTCCGCGCGCGGGTCCAGGGCGGCGATGAGCAGCAGCAGACGCAGGAGGAAGGTCTTGCCCATGCGGGGGATCGCGCCGATGATCCCGGCGATGAACATCAGCGTGACCTCGGCCCAGCGTCCGCGCTGGTCGGTGCCGTAGGGGATGGCCTTGAACAGGTCGACCGTGCCCGCCTTCATCAGCGGCCACACCGGCTTGCGCGCAGCCTTGAGGGTCTGGTCCCCCACCCACAGAACGAGGTGGCCGGGGTGTTCCTCCGACTCTGCCTCGGGCCACACACAGCCCAGCGGCCGGCGCAGGCCGGAGGCGAGGCGTTCCCGCTTCTCGATCACGTCGGTGACGGTCACGCCGAAGGGGAGGTTGCCTTCCGCGCGCCAGCCGGGGCCGTCGCGGGTGATCGGGGCGGTGAACTCGAACCCGTCCCGGCCCTTGGCCTGTGCCTGGTTGATGGCCGGGATACCGATCGCCCCCAGCGCGCGCAGCACGATGTCACTGGTGAGCTTGGTGGCCTTGGGCAGTTCCACGGCCCGGTGGACGACCGGGTTGTCGGCCTTGCGGCCAGCCGCCCCGAGCGCCATCACGACCGCGCCGACCGACAGAGCTTGCAGCCAGTCGGGGGCGAGGACGTAGACGGCCAGCGCCGCACCCAGTCCGATGAACATGCCGAGCACGGCGACCAGGGTGCGCAGCCGTACCCGGCCGTCGCGCTGCCGCGACAGCTTCAGATACTCGGCAGCGTCCTCACGCCGGACGGCGGCGAGTCGGACCGGCTCGCCCTCGCGGTCGGCCACCCACCGCATCGTGCCGCCCACGAACTTCGCCAGCCCGGAAGGGGCTTGCAGGGCGAGACGGCCGGCGTAGACCGGGGAACGCAGGGCGTGATACCCGGCCGCGTGGGCGTAGTGGCGGGCCACCCACGCGGATGCCGTGCGCAGTTCGGCGAGGGAGCGCAGCCAGACCGGAATGACCGGACGGCGCTTTGCAGCGGCCAGCCGACCGAGGTAGCCGGGACCGGCCGCCTTCAGCGACGGCGAGTCGACCAACACACGGGCGGTCGGGTCGCCCGACTCGCCGTCCGACTCGCCCGGGGTGGAGTCGGGCGACCGGTCGGCACCGCGTCGGGCATGCGAGTCGGCCAACTGGGCGCGGGCCGACCGCAGCTTGTCAAGGTCGACCACCTCGCCCGACAGGTCGGGCAGATCGAGATCACGGGTCCCGGGCGAGTCGGTGATGTGGAGCGGCTCACCGCTGGAGAGTTCGGCTTCGAGCCGCTTGAAGAGTTCGTTGTCGTCGGGGTGGTTCACTGAGGGTTCCTTCTCTCTGGGAGGGATACCGGGCCCGGCCGCGTGCTGTGGAAGGTGGGCGGCCGGACCCGGTAGGGGTTGTGCTCAGGTCATGCACCAGCCGGAGTCACAGCCGGTGTCGGTGTCATCGAAGGGCAGCGTGTCGACCCCGTCCGGGATCGCGTCGGCCAGCGGCCGCAGCAGGCGGGTGAGGTAGACGTGGTCCTTGCCGAGCGCGTCCCGGCGCCGGTTGAGCAGTGCTTCGAGGTCGCACGCCTTGGCGAACAGCTCCGGCTCGTCGCGGCGCATGTCGTGCCAGTTCTCCGGCCGGTGGAACGGGCAGAACCAGCACGCCGACTTGGGCGGTACCGGAAGTCCGACGCTGCGAATGATGCGCGGGCAGTCGGCCCGGCGAAGTCCGAGATCGAGCAGTGGGTATTCGATCCGCTCGTGCGGCTCGCACCGCCGGGTGTTCGCGCGGCCGATCTCGTCCAGGCTGATGCCGATGCCGACCGTGGCCGGGTTGTCCCGGGAGGCGCCGCGCCGCTTCAGCTCCTTGCCGATCACCTTGATTTTGAAGTCGCCCGTGCAGGCTCGGGTGCCCGGCGCCCCGCTTGGCGACAGCCGCACCGGGATAGGCAGCGAGCGCGAGCCCTCCCGGGTGATCCGCCCGTACAGGGTCTCGCTGGTGCCGTCGCGGCGCACCCGGCCGACCGTGACCAGCTCCAGCCCGTGGGCCTCGGCGAACGGGCGCGCGTACTGCTCGACATAGCGCAAGGTGGCGGGCTTTTCGGAGTCATCGCCGACGTTGGCGAAGATGAACGTCCGGTAGTCCAGCTCCCCGCGCGCGGCCAGCGCCAGCGCGGTGGTCGACTGCACCCCACCGCCGAAGCTGAACGCCTTCACCGGTTCGGTTGTGGTCGTCATGCGTGGTCCTCTCCGGCGCTCAGGTCGAACAGCGCGCACTGATCCGCAAGCGCGGCCGGGAGTTGCTTCCTGGCCCGGCGCGCGGCGGCTTCGTGGCAGTCGGGGCACCAGGCGCGCAACGCGCTCGCCGGGAGACGAGCGGCGGCAACGCCCGCGGCGAGCGGGTCGACGGGGGCGGCCATGAGCCGGACCCGGCGGCCGTGCTTGCTGGTGTAGTGGTCGTGCTCGCGCGGGCAGCGGCCGGCGTCCTTGGCGTGGGGGTTGCCGCACTCGCCGCTGCACTGGCAGCGGTATCCGGCAGCCTCCATGACCGTGTGGAACAGGGCGGCGCCGACAATGGGCTGTGACCTCACGCCGCCACCCCCACGACCGGAGCGGCGGTGCAGGCGCCCGTGCGGCCGGCGCGGCGACCGGTGACGGTGGCGAACAACCAGCCCAACCCGGCCCGGCGGGTGCCGGTGCGGGCCTGTTTGGCCGTGTACATCGCCTCATCGGCCCGCCGCAGCAGACCCGACAGGTCGTCGGCGGGGAAGTCCGCAGCGCGCGCCCACCCGAGGGACACCGTGGTGCGTATCGCCGGGTCCTGCCCATCGACGGGGCGCGCGAGGACGCCGTGCAGGACGGCGAGCAGGTCAGCGGCCGTGCCGTGGTCATCGATGAGGACGGCGGCGAACTCATCACCCCCGAGCCGTCCGACGACGCCGGAACGGCCGACATGGTGGGCGAGCCGGTCGGCGGTGGCCTTCAATAGGGCATCGCCGGCCGCGTGCCCGTACGTGTCGTTGATGTGCTTGAACCTGTCGACGTCCGCGAGCACCACGACCGCCCGCGAGTCCCTGAGCAGGGCGGTGGCGCGGCGGGTGAAGCCGTCGCGGGTGCGTAACCCGGTGAGCGGGTCACGGCGGGCCGTGTTCAGGCAGCGGTGCAGCCAGCGCACATGCGCCGCCCACCCGCACGCCAACGGCAGCGCGGACAGCAGGAGGATGGCCAGGGTGTTCACGCGGCCACCCCCACAGCGTCGTCGCGGGACGTGTCCACGGGGTGCAGGGCGCGGTCGTCGGCCCGCTCGGCGAGGAGGGCGTCACGCACCTGCCGGGCAGGACCGGAGCCGCACCGCAGCGCCTTGCGCAGCGCCTCGGCGTTGACCGCGTCATCCGTCCACTCAGTGGTGAGGGTGCGGGCCTCGGCGAGCAGGTCGGGCAGCGAGCGCGGTGGTGTCTTCGCCCTGGGCTTGGCCGGCCGCCTGCGCGGCGCCTTGGGTGCCTCCGGCTTCGGTTCCTCCGGGGCCTGCTGCGGCTCCGGCGTCGGGTCCTCGGCGATGCTCGCGGCGGCCGGGGCGAGTTCCCCCAGGCGCAGCAGGACGCGTTCGCGGCGCGGGGTCTTGTGCCGCCAGCCACGGCCGTACTGCTCGCGCAGATCCGCGCGGGCCAGCAGCCGCTCACGCTCCAGCGCGAGCGCGTCGCCGTAGGAGGTGACCTCCCACAGCGTCATGCGCCGCCACAGCGTGAACGTCGACACCGGGGCGAGGAACCAGCGAGAGACGCGGATCTTCTCCATCCGGCGGCCGGTGACCGCACCGATCCGCACGGCGTAGACGTGGGCGCCGATCTCGGAAAACACCACCCACAGCAGCGGCATCGTGCCGTGCGCCACCTTCGCCGACAGCGACGCGCCGGCCGCCACGTTGAGCCAGCACGTGACCAGGGTGAGCACCCAGGGCACGAACCGCACCCACCCCAACGCCATGTCCAGCCGGATCAGCAGCAGGTTGGCCAGCGTGAAAACCGGAATGGCCACGTCGATAGCGACGGGGAGGGTGTGCGGGTTGCTGAACCCCCACCGTGCTGCGGCCAGCGAGACCGCGTCGAAGGAGGAGTACAGACCCAGGGCACCGACCGCAGCAGCAGCGAGCGCGCCGACACCGGCGAGGCCCATTTCGGGGCGGGTGAGCGGCGGCACCTGTGGACGCTTTGTGGTCTGCTCGGCGCTCATTCCGTCTCCCCCTTGCGGCGGGTCTCGGCGCGGCTGAGCTGGGACGGGTGGATGCGCGGGCCGTCGTACCAGCAGAACGGCCGGGTGGTGTCGGCGGCCGTGAAGACGCGGATCGCGGCTCCTGCCGGGGCGTCGGGCAGCGGATAGACCCGGCCGCCCTCCAGCGAGGCCAGCAGCCGGGCCGCGTGGTGCTCACAGCCGTCCGCTCCGGCGTTGTGGACGTCCAGCACGGTCACGACGGCCGGACCGTCGCACTCGGTCGGGTCGTCGGGGTGCGCGGCGGAGCAGCGGGGGGTGCCGGTCATGCCGCCGCCCCCTTCCGGGAGGCGCGGCGGCGCGCGGCCGGCCGGGCGAGTGGGACGACGTTGAACAGCTGCGGGACGTGCGCCTCGATCACCTCGGCGACCACGCGGGTCACGTCGTCCGGCAGGTGGGGGTTGTCGGCGAGGATGTCGCGGGCCGCGTCGAGCCGGGCCGCCCGCTCCTCCTCGCTCTCGCCGTCCACCCCGAGCCACAGTTCAGCCGGGGTGCCCAACGCCAGTTCGATGAAGTCGTGCACGGAGACGGCCTGATGGGGGCCGATGTAGGCGTGCATTAAGAGGGCTCCTGAATCGGAGGGACAGGAAGCCGGAGCGGCCGCAGGCCTTTGGCGAGACGGCAACCGCTCCGGGACCCCGGCCGCAGACGCAGCGGGGGTGAGTGCCCCGGGCCGGATTCGATCCGGCGCCCTTCACGGCTCGATGCCGGGGCGGTGGGTGAACGGGTGTTACCGGGGCTGCTCGGTCAGGTGCGCCGCGTCCTCGTAGGCGGTGCGGATCTCCTGCTGCTGCCAGGCCAGTTCAGCCGCAGATGGCGCGGGGTCTTGCTGTCCGAGGTCGGTGGCCCACGTGTCCGCGCGGGCTTCCAGGTGCCATGCCGTCGGGTCGGTCGCCATCAGCACACCCCCGCATAGGGATGCGGACGCGGCGGCCGGACGGGAAGCGGCGGCTTGGTCTTCTCGTGCTCGGCGCCGGCCATCAACGGCCGCCCCGCGCACGGACGTTGTCCTCGCTACGCTTGTTCGCCTCTGTGTTCTTCCGCGACAACTCGTCGCGTTCCTTGTCTGTCAGACTCGTCACCACAGGTGACCTCCACATCAGGCGCCTGTTCGCGGCCCCCGGGGTGCCACCCGGGGGCCGCTCTCGTGATCGGAGCCAGAGGCTTCCGGCTCCCCGCACTCCCGCCCGTCCAGCACCGCGAAAGCGGGCCGTACGGGCGGGAGAGGCAGCCGGCCGCAGCGCGAGCGCCGCGAAGCCAAGGAACGGACCGGAAGGCGTGGACGGGTGCCGCCGACCGGTCCGGTCCGGCGGCACCCTTGGTATGTCGTCGGTTCACACCGACCTCCCGCAGAACGCAGGGACACGGCTTCACCGGTACGCCGTTGCCACGGAATACCGGCCCCGAGCCGGGAGCGTCGGGTGCGTCATCGTCACTGCTCTGACGCCAGCAGGGCGGCGCGTATCAGGTGGCACCCCCGGGGTCGACCTTCAACGATGAAGGGGGGATCACCAGGGCTGTTCTCCAGTGCCGGTACGCGGGACGGGACAGGTTCACCCGCCACGAAGTGGCCGCCGGCGGCCGTCACCCTGGCCGCCACGGGGACGGGGACTCACACCCCGTCGACTTCAATCCTCTGTTGAGTTCTCAACCATCTGCCGCTTCCTTCGTACTCACCCCTGCTGGGGCTTTCCTCCAGGCGATGCAGTACCTATTTTACAGGTACTGCATGGGGGCCCGTCAAGTACAGGCACGGAACTTCTCGGTTCTGCGCCGGGACGTCTTGGCGCACATTCAGAATCGCCGCAGCTCAGGGGAGTTGGTCACCCCACACGTGGACAGCTCCGGGAGATCTGGCTACCTTCAAGAGGTCCCTAGACGTCCCATCGGGGGTACAGATGTCCAACGAACGCTTGAGGTCGGCTCTGTTAGCTCGGGGCATGACCATTCAGGGCTTGGCTGAAGCCATCGACGTCAACCCGAAGACCGTCGAACGCTGGATCACACAGGGCAAAGTCCCGTACCGGCGGCACCAGTACGCGACGGCCACCGTGCTCAAGGTCGACGTGACGACCTTGTGGGACGACACCCGCACGGTCGACAGTGCGGCAGACCTCACGAAAGCCGAGATCGGAACTGTCTACCCCCATCGGCACACAGTCCCGTCCGGTCTGTGGCGCGAGATCTACGCCAAGGCACAGAAGAACCTTGATGTGCTGGTGTACTCCGGCTTGTTCCTGTCGGAGGATCCTGTGTTCCACGACCTTCTCAGGGCGAAGGCGGCGGCGGGCGTCCAGGTACGCATCCTGCTGGGGGACCCCGACTGTGCGGCCGTACGCCAGCGCGGAATAGACGAGGGACACCAGATCATGGACGGCAAGATTCGCAACGCTCTGGTGCTCTACCGCCCCCTCATGAGGAGCCACCCGGACATCGGGTTCCGGCTGCACGACTCGACTCTGTACAACTCGATCTACCGGTCCGATGACGAGATGCTCGTAAACCCTCACGTCTACGGCATTGGCGCCTACATGGCCCCTGTGCTGCACCTGCGCCGCGTGACCGACGGCGGGTTGTTCGACACCTATGCGAATAGCATCGAACACACCTGGGAGAACGCACGCCAGGTCATGGATGCCGACTTCGCGAGTATCAAGGGAGCCTGACCATGGGACGGATTGACTACCTTCACGACCCTGATGCCCCGCCGGCCAACTCGGTCGTTCCGTCCGTCGTCGCGTTCGTGCAGAACGACGCGGGAGACGTCCTGATGATCCGGCGCTCCGACAACGGCCGTTGGGCGCTCCCGGGCGGGGGGCACGACGTAGGCGAGTCCATCAGTGACACCGTCGTACGGGAGGTCTGGGAAGAGACCGGCATCAAGGCGGAGGTCCTCGACATGTCCGGGATCTACACCGACCCGGGCCACGTGATGAAGTACGACGACGGTGAAGTCCGGCAGCAGTTCAGCATCTGTTTCCGAGCGCGGCCAGTCGGCGGTGAGGTCCGTACGAGCGACGAGACGACAGAGGTCCGCTGGATCGCCCCAGCGGACCTGTCCAAGTTCGACGTCCACCCCACCATGCGGCTCCGGATCGAGCACGCTTTGGACCGGGCGCGGTCGGCGCCCTACATCGGCTGACGCTTGACGGCCGCGACTCGTTCGAGCACGCGTGAGGTGCTCGCGAGGATCTCCGGTTCGGCCCGCCGGATGAACGTGCCAATCAGGCTGTCTGGACCGTAGCGTCCGGTGATCTCGTTCACCCTGTCGATCGGGTTCGTGGGTGTGCCGTCCGGCGTGGTGTTCATGTCGCAGTAGCAGAGCGCGTCGTTCAGGTGCGCACTTTCCCGCGGGAACTCACTCTCCAACTCGTCGCGCAAACCGCGCGCTTCCGCTTCCATCCAGGCGCAGGAGTGATGAGCAACCAGATTGATGATGCGTTCGTCGGCGTGGGCCACATCCCGGAGATAGCGCGCGCCGTCGAGCGGGTGAAAGCCTGTCTTGGCCAGATCGGGCGCGTAGCCAATGTCATGGAGTACTGCTGCGGCCTCCAGCAAATCCGCGTCCTGGCCAAGGATGAGCGCGATGGTGCGGGCCCTCTCGGCGACTCCGCGGCAGTGCTTCCACCGTCGCGGCAACGGTTCGGCGAGCAGGGACTCACCCAGGGGGTAGGCCAACTCCGTCAGTGTCGGCAAGCTACGAACGCTCCTCTCGTGTCGGCACGGCACGGACCCTCCGCACCCTGCCTTGTCCACCTTCCGCCAGTACGCCAGCGGTCTCCAGCTTCTCCAGTGCCTTGGTCACCGTCGGGCGCGAAACTCCGAACCGCTCGGCCAGTGCGGAAGCACTCGGGAACGCTTCCCCGACTTCGAGTCCCTCAGCCGTGATGATGTCCGTGAGTTGCTGAACCAGTGGACGCCGGTCGACTTGCGCACCCGCACGCACGACGCGCCATCGTTCGCCAGGTGCCGGTTCGGCCACACCTTCCTCCCGCAGCACACCGAACGCACGGAGGGCGACCCCGCGTGAGACCTTGTGGTCGCGCATGACATCAGCCAACGAAGGAAGCTCAGTCATGTCTGGGTCGTCCTCGATCTGCCGCCTCACCGAGTCGGCGATCTTCAGAAACGTTCCCCGAGGGTTGACCTGCTGCGACACCCGCTCTCCCTCTCCGTTCGTCCGTCGTCTCCCCAAGAATCGCACGATTCGTGACCGTCGCGGAGAGGCCCAGGACAGTAACGCGCGGGCACCAGACGGCCCCGAGAAGAGTGCCGCCGCCCCGCCCAGTCTCGTCGACTACCGGCACAAACAACTTCACTGAGCGCGATAGCCGGAGATACCACCTTGGGGAATCCACTGACTGAGAGGCGAGCTGAATGCAGGACCAGCGATCCGCCTAGTGTTAGCGTGAGCAATAGCAACGGCAGTTGGGGTGTTTAGGTACGAATTCATCCCCAGTTTTTTCCATAGCTCAAAAAAGGGTGCAAGCGATGGGCAAACCCTTAGTACTTCCATAAGGATTGCCCGATCCGATTTAACATTGACGGTTAGAGCAGCGTAGGCGATTTCGCGAAGACTTTCCAAATGATCCGCTTCAATCAATCGGTCAAGATCGCGCACGGAAGCAGCGCGCAACTTGTACCGGTTTAGCTCACCAGAGCAGGGCATTACAAGGGGAGAATCCACGAGTTTTTGACCATCCGGGATTTGCTGCGGACTGAAACCTTCGGAAAACAACCCCGGATAATTCATCCCCAAATAACGCTCGGGCGCAATTGATCCAACACCAAGGATTAGACAACCAACACCTACGAGGTAGTCTGGATCAACTATTCCGACACGAGAGAGATCTTCCCGAAAGGGCTCAAGAGCCCTACGCAGATTGTCAGCGGCATCTTCCACGGTTTGAACATCAGGAAAGGCTACGTGTTTGACGGTAAAATTACATGACAGTAGGGCTATTTGCGGAGATGAAAGACTCTTCGCAACCCCAATGGCGGTTTCAAGAGAAAGCTGAGTTAGATCTCTAACGTCAGAAACAGTGCGGTCTATCAATATCCCGACCAGAGTGTCACCCAATTTCTCATCGCCCGTTTTCGCATAAGCCGACTGAGCGTCAAATATTGCTGACTGAACACCTGGATCACCTAGGTTGCCGAATCCCTCCGGACACCTCTCATTCAATTCACTAAGGAAGTTTTCCGTAAACCGGTCTGCACGCGCTACCGCTATTGCGAGAGCCTCCCTGGACAACTTCGTGAAATTCTCCCTGAATACCTCCATGGCTGCATCCTTGGCAATCCCCCTTGCATCGCGATAGGAAATTCCGGTGTGGATTACTTCGGCTTGGTAATTGATTGAATTGTCGCCGGAGCGCTGTGTCTGTCTCACGGATTCCTATCAATGTCTCGAATGTTCAGGTCGCGGCCAGCTTGAATGTTGGTGGAATTGTTTCCGCTCCTCTGGCTTTGCTTTGCCGAATCATTCCGCCGGTCAAAGAAGAACCAACCGATCACAGCGACCGCAAGTGCCCCGCCGACACCCCCAAACGCCCACGCCAGAACGCCCACTCTTCCTCCTTCTACGGTTGGACGCAGGTTAGTCGTCGTCGTTGACATGTGCTGCTCTTTCCCGCAAGTTGCCCGAATGATCAACTTTCTCCGCGTATGGCTATAAAAGATGGGTTCGTCGCGTCACAGGCGGGACCCCATCAGTCTTGGCGCTGGGCCGCCTGTGGGCCGTCCGACAGCAACCGTCGACAACCAACAACGACAAGCAACTACGACTCCGCCGCTGGTCAGGACACCCTCAAGTGAACTTCTCCTCGGGGCATCGGACGTCGCGCCAGTTCTAGTTCAACTAAGCCAGG
>NZ_JBFAXI010000138.1:0-16928 GCF_040680735.1 Streptomyces sp. NPDC051987
GGCCGGTTGCCCCGCCGGGCGCACGGCTGTGAGACTGCCGGGATGACGGCACAGGGGGCACGCCGCGGTCAGGCGGAGCGGGACGCGATCACCGTGGAGATCGGATACGCGCTGTGCAGCGCGGCGTTCGCGGCCGCGGTCGCCTTCGGGGCGGTGACCGGCCCCGCGCTGCTGTTCGACCTGCCCCGCGGTGCGGAACGCATGCTGCCCGTCGCGGGCACGGTGCTCGCCGCCGTGCTGTTCTTCGCCCGGGTCGTCAGCGTGCTGGTCCGCTTCCAGCGCTCCGCTCAGCCCAGCCAGCCGGGCCGCACCAGCCCCGACTCATAGGCCAGGACGACCAGTTGGGCGCGGTCGCGGGCGCCCAGTTTGATCATCGTGCGGCTGACATGCGTCTTGGCGGTGAGCGGGCTGACGACCAGGCGCCGCGCGATCTCCTCGTTGGACAGGCCGATCCCGACCAGGGCCATCACCTCCCGCTCCCGCTCGGTGAGCGGGGCGAGCGCGTCGGCGGCGGCCGGCTCCTTGGAGCGGGCCGCGAACTCCGCGATCAGCCGGCGCGTCACGCCCGGCGACAGCAGCGCGTCCCCGGCCACCACCGCCCTGACCGCCCGCACCAGTTCGTCCGGCTCGGTGTGCTTGACCAGGAAACCGGAGGCTCCGGAGCGGATCGCCTCGAAGACGTACTCGTCGAGTTCGAAGGTCGTCAGCATGACCACCCTGACGTCCGGCAGGTCCGGAGCGCCGGTGATCCGGCGGGTCGCGGCCAGGCCGTCGAGGCGCGGCATGCGGATGTCCATCAGGACGGCGTCGGGGCGCAGTTCGCGCACCTTGCGCAGCGCCTCCTCGCCGTCCGCCGCCTCACCGGCCACCTCGATGTCCGGCTGCGCGTCGAGCAACGCCCGGAAACCGGCCCGTACCAGCGACTGGTCGTCGGCGAGCAGTACCCGGATCATCGGTCCTCCCGGTCGTCCGACGGCAGTACGGCCAGCACCCGGAAGCCGCCGTCGGCACGCGCTCCCGCCTCGATCGTGCCCCCCAGGGCGGCCGCCCGCTCCCGCATCCCGGCCAGCCCGTTCCCGCTGCCGCCCGCCTCCGCCCCGGTCGCCGGTCCGTCGTCGTCGATCCGCAACCGCAGCTTCCCGCCGCCGTGTTCGAGCCGCACGCGCGCGTGCCGTGAACCGGAGTGCCGTACGACGTTGGTGAGGGCCTCCTGCACGATGCGGAAGGCGGCCAGGTCGGCGCCGGGCAGCAGGCGCGGCGGCTTCCCCGTCACCACGACGGTGAGTCCGGCGCCCGCCGCCTGCTCCACCAGTTCCGGCAGCCGCCCGAGACCGGGCGCCGGGGCGCGGGGCGCGTCTCCCGGGGCGCGCAGGGTGTCGAGCACCTGACGCACCTCGCCGAGGGCCTCCCTGCTGGCCGCCTTGATGGTGGTGAGCGCGGACCTGGCCTGCTCGGGGTCGGTGTCGAGCAGCGCGAGTCCCATGCCCGCCTGGACGTTGATGACCGAGATGCTGTGCGCCAGGACGTCGTGCAGCTCCCGTGCCATCCGCAGCCGCTCCTCGTCCGCGCGCCGCCCGGCCGCCTGGGCGCGCTCGGCCCGCTCCCGCGCCCACTGATCGCGCCGCAGGCGGACCAGTTCGGCGAGCGAGACGATGATCAGCACCCAGCTGGCGATGATCATCTCCTGGCCGGGGGTCGCGCCCGTGTCGCCGGGTGGCGGCAGCCGGCGGTACAGCCACAGCGCGATCAGCAGATGCCCGGCCCACAGCATCCCGAGCGCGGCCCACGCGGCCCGCCGGTGCCCGGCGACGACCGTGCTGAAGCAGGCCACGGCGACGGCCGCGAGGACCGGCCCGTACGGGTAGCCGGCGCCGAGGTAGACCAGGGCGAGCGCGGCCGTGCCGAACGCCACGGGCACCGGGTGCCGGTGCCGCCACAGCAGCAGGCCGCAGGCGCCCAGGAGCAACAGGTGGGCGTAGGGGTCGAGGGGCTCGCGGTGGGGCTGCGCACGGGCGGCGGCGTGCGAGCCCACCAGGACGAGGACGGTGAGCGCCACGGTGGTGCGCCACGGCAGACGGGAGCGAGGGGTGCCGTCGGCGGCGTCGGGCGGATCCCCCCACGGGGGTCCGTGGTGCCGCCGGCGCGCGGGGCCGTGCTCCCGTGCCCGCTGCTCGTCCATGACCGCCACGCTAGACGCCACCGGGGCGGGCCGGCGTCGGCCCGGCGGGGTGATCACGCGTACTCCCCGGGGAGTAGAGCCCTTGCGCGGTGGCGGTCTCCCGGGCTGATCAGCGGTGGCCGCCGGGTGCCGCGAACGCGCCGCCGTCCTCGAAGGCCAGTGCGGCGAAGCGCTCGCCGATCCGGCGGTGGGTGGCCGCGTCCGGGTGGAGTCCGTCGGGCAGCGGGAGGTCGGCGGTGTCGGTCTCGCCGTAGAGGGCACGGCCGTCGAGGTAGTGGAGGTGGGGATCCTCGGCGGCACGCCGGGCGACGATCCGGGACAGCTCGTCCCGGATGACGTTGAGGGTGAGCTTGCCGCTCGCGCGCTCGGCAGGGTCGCCCACGGCCGTGAAGGCGACGCGGCCCTCGCCGAGGGCGCTCAGGTCCATGGCGGTGGGACCGGGCGTGTCCTCGTGCATCGGGCACAGGATCGGCGACACGACCAGCAGCGGGACGGTGGGGTGCCCTTCGCGGACGGTGTCGAGGAAACCGTGCACGGCGGGGCCGAAGGCGCGCAGCCGCATCAGGTCGGTGTTGACGACGTTGATGCCGAGCTTGAGGCTGATCAGGTCGGCGGGGGTGTCCCGGACGGCGCGGGCGGTGAACGGGTCGAGCAGGGCGCTGCCGCCCAGCCCCAGGTTGACCAGTTCCACGCCGGCCAGCACGGCCGCGCGCGCGGGCCAGACGTCGGTGGGGCTCGCGGCGTCCGAACCGTGGCTGATGGAACTGCCGTGGTGCAGCCAGACCCTGCGGCCGTGGTCGGGCACGACGGCGAGCGGGGCGTCGGTGCGCAGCGCGACCAGTTCGGTGGTCTCGTTGTGCGGCAGCCAGATCTCGACGGTCTTCTCGCGTTCGGGCAGTCCGGTGAAGCGGAGGGTGCCGGCCGGTCCGGGGCGCAGCTCCATGGTCCCGGTGCTCAGGTCGACGACCTGCACCGCGCCGCCGAGGATGCTGCCCCGGCCGGCCAGGGTGCCGTCGACGAGCAGGTCGTAGACGCCGTCCGGGCGGTCCGGCGCGCCGGTGTAGCGGCGCTTGGTGGGCAGGGCGTCCAGTTCCACGGCGGTCGCGCGGGAGCGGAACACCAGCCGTACGCCGGAGGGCTGGGACTCGACCATGGCGAGCTGCGGGTCGTCGCACTGGGCGCGGGCCCGGGCCGGCAGCCGGTGCGGCAGGACGCCGTGCTCGGTGCGCTCCAGGTCGAGAGCGCCGCGCAGGAGGTCGGCGGTGATCGGGGTGGTGATCCAGCGGGGGTCGGTGTTCATCGCCTCTGCGTTCCCTCGGTCTTCGGTCGGTGTTCCGTCCTCGTCCTCGTCCTCGGCGAAGGGGTCAGGTCGGTGCGGGCCAGTTGCGCAGCAGGGTGTCGAGGGCGTCGAGGACGCGGGTCCAGGACTGCTGGCTGTCGGGGGCGCTGTGACTGAAGCCGCCGCTCAGCTCCAGGTCGACGTAGCCGTGGAAGACGCTGCCGAGCATCCGGACGGCATGCGTCTCGTCCGGTTCGGCCAGGTCGTAGCCGCGCAGGACGGCCCGGGTCAGCTGGGCGTGCCGGACGCCGGCGCTCGCCGCGGCCGTCTCCGGGTCGAGGCGGAGCCGGGCCGCCGCGTAGCGGCCGGGATGGGCGCGGGCGTAGTCGCGGTACACGTCGGCGAACGCGACCAGCGCGTCCTTGCCGGCCCGTCCGGCCAGTGCGTCGGCGGCCCGGTCGGCGAGCTCCGCCAGCGCCAGCAGGGCGATCCGCGTCTTGAGGTCATGGGAGCTCTTGACGTGCGAGTACAGGCTCGCGACCTTCACGTCGAACCGTCTGGCCAGCGCCGAGACGGTCACCTGGTCGAAGCCGACCTCGTCGGCCAGCTCGGCTCCGGCCCGGACCAGCCGTTCCGTACTCAGCCCCGCGCGCGCCACGCCGACTCCTCACCGCCGTCTCCTGCCTTCGCCGATTATTTATTTGCCTATAGCTTTTAGGCAAATTAGCGTGCGACACATGAGACAGCTGACCGAGCCGGAGATCCGGGCCGCCTTCGTGAACTGCACCAAGGGCGCGGCGAAACGCCTGCACGTCCCGCACGACCTGGCCGACCGGCCGTGGGCCGACCTGGACTACCTCGGATGGCGCGATCCCCAGGCACCGGACCGCGCCTACCTGGTGACCGGAGCGGACGGGGGCGGCGCACGCGCGGTGGCGCTTCGCTGCCCGAGCCCCTCCTCCTGGCAGACCCGGCGCAGCATGTGCTCGATCTGCCTGACCACGCACACCGGAGGCGTCTCCCTGATGGTCGCCGCCAAGGCGGGCAGGGCCGGGCAGCAGGGCAACTCCGTGGGCGCCTACCTCTGCAGCGACCTCGCCTGTTCGCTCTACGTGCGCGGCAAGCGGGACGCGGGTGTGGGCGGGCGCATGCCGGAGTCGCTCACACTGGAGGAGAAGATCGAGCGCACCGTGACCAACCTCGCCGCGTTCCTGGACAAGGTGACGGCCTGAGCAGGGTCACTGGGGGAACACCAGCCCGACCCCGTGGGCGAGCTGCGCCGCCGCGTGCCGGAAGAACCGCTCCCGTTCCTCCACGACGCCCTTGAACTGGCCGAACAGCTCGAACCCCACCAGCCCGAACAACTGGGCCCACGCCGCGGTCATGGCCACCGCCACCTCCGGCGGCAGGCCGGGCACCAGCTCGTCGGCCATCCGGCGGGCCTCGGCGGCGAGCTCGGCCGATACGGGGGTTAGGGCCAGACCCCGCCGCTCGAACGCCTCGCGCAGGATCCCGATGAGGACGAGGGCGACCCGGGCGGCCGGCGGAATGGTCGTCTCCGGGGCCGAGTAACCGGGCACCGGGGAGCCGTAGATCAGCGCGTACTCGTGCGGGTGGTCCAGCGCCCACCCGCGCACCGCCTCGCACACCACGACCCAGCGCTCGGCCGGAGCGGCACCGGCAGCGGCGGCGTGCGCGGTCTCGGCGGCCTCGCCGAGGGAGTCGTAGGCGTCGATGATCAGCGCGGTGAGCAGGTCGTCGCGGCTGGGGAAGTAGCGGTAGAGCGCGGAGGAGACCATGCCGAGTTCGCGCGCGACCGCCCGCAGCGACAGCTTCGCCGCACCCTCGGCGGCGAGCTGTCTGCGTGCCTCGTCCTTGATGGCCGTGGTGATTTCCATCCTGGCTCGCGCGCGGGCGCCCTGTGGGGTGGTCATGGACAGCAGTCTGCCATGTCCGCAGAGCGGTGCACACGGTTCAGATCAGTGCACTTGTTTGAGTGCGGCGCTCAAAAAAGAGAGCAGTGCTCTTGCGCTGGATCACCGATCTCCCCCACACTGTTCCTCAAGCGAGAGCACTGCTCTCCCAGTCAGATCAAGTGGGGGTCACCATGTCGTCGTCGCAGTCGTCGCAGTCCCAGCCGGAGCCGCAGTCACAGCCGTCGCCCGAGCCGTACTACGTCAAGGCCAATCCGATGGCCGTCCGCATGAACAGCCTCGTCGGCTGGCTCGCCCGGCACGGGATCAGCCTCGCGGGCAGTGCGGAGCTCTCCGTGCGCGGCCGCAAGACCGGCCGGATGCAGCGCGTCCCGGTCAACCCACACACGTACGACGGCGGTCAGTACCTGGTCTCGGCGCGCGGCGAGTCCCAGTGGGTGCGGAACATGCGCGTGGCCGGCGGTGGGGAGCTGCGGGTGGGGCGGAAGGTGCGGGAGTTCACCGTGGTGGAGCTTCCCGATGCCGAGAAGCTCCCGGTGCTGCGGACCTACCTGGAGAAATGGGGCTGGGAGGTCAAGCAGTACTTCCCCGGGGTGACGGCCAGGTCCTCCGACGAGGAACTCGTCGCGGCCGGCGCCGACCACCCCGTCTTTCGGGTCACCGTCACGAAGTGACGGTCTCGTCGTCGGAAGCGTCCTCGGCCGGTGCGTGCTCCTTCGCCGCCGGCTCCGGACCGAACGCCGTGAGGGCGCGCTGGGCCAGCGGGTGGGAGCGGATGAGCTCACCGAGGGTGGTCCGGCCCTGGGTGATCTCCTTGAACGCCCGCCAGGCCGGCCGGAACCCGGTCAGCGCCGCGTGGAACAGTCCGGGCCGACGCTCGAACACCGCGAGCATCCGCTTGCCGACGCTCATCTCGACGCCGAGGCCCGCCTTGACGGCGAAGGCGTAGTTCAGCGCCTGACGGCGGGTGTCGACGGCGTCGTGGGCCTCGGCGATCCGCACCGCCCACTCCCCCGCGAGCCGTCCCGAGCGGAGCGCGAAGGAGATGCCCTCGCGGGTCCACGGTTCGAGCAGGCCCGCCGCGTCGCCGCAGACCAGCACCCGGCCGCGGGACAGCGGGGAGTCGTCGGCGCGGCAGCGGGTCAGATGGCCCGAGGAGATGCTCGGCTCGAAGCCGGCGAGGCCGAGCCGGGCGATGAAGTCCTCCAGGTACCGCTTGGTGGCCGCACCCTCGCCACGGGCCGAGATCACCCCCACCGTGAGGGTGTCGCCCTTGGGGAAGACCCAGCCGTAGCTGCCGGGCATCGGGCCCCAGTCGATGAGGACCCGGCCCCTCCAGTCCTCGGCGACCGTCTCGGGCACCGGGATCTCCGCCTCCAGGCCGAGGTCGACCTGGTCGACCTTCACCCCGACGTGAGCGCCTATGCGGCTGGCGCTGCCGTCGGCGCCGACCACGGCGCGGGCCAGCAGGGTCTCGCCGCCCTGCAGCACGACCGCGACCGTCCGCCGGTCCGGGACCGCCGAGCCGTGCTGCTCGACGCGCTGCACGGCAGCGCCGGTGCGCAGCTCGGCGCCCGCCTTCTGGGCGTGCTCGACCAACTGCTGGTCGAACTCGGGCCGGTTGATCAGCCCGAACATCATCTGCTTGGAACGGCGGGTGCGGGTGAACCGGCCGTTGTGGGAGAAGGTGACCGCGTGGACCCGGTCCTTCAGGGGCAGCTCGAAGCCGGGCGGCAGCGCGTCACGCGAGGGGCCGATGATGCCGCCGCCGCAGGTCTTGTACCGGGGCAGCTCGGCCTTCTCCAGCAACAGCACGCGCCGTCCCGCGACCGCCGCCGCGTAGGCGGCCGAGGCGCCCGCGGGTCCCGCGCCCACCACGACGACGTCCCACACCCGCTGCGCGTCGTCCGTCCGCACGTCGTCCGCCGAAGAATTCTCGCCGCTCACGATGGTCCGCTGCTCCGATCAAGCCGTAGAAGCCGTGTCACGCCATTTGAAGCCGTATGAAGCCGTATGTAGCCGTGGGTCAGGCACTGTCCGTCCGTGGGCCGACACCCGTCACCTGTCCCCCCGCATCCTACGGCGGAGATCGCCGCAGGCCACTGTGGGAGGATCGGTCCACTCACCAGTTCAACGTCGCACCCACGAGGAGCGTGCCCATGTCGTCCAATCCGGTCGCCGAGACCGTCGCCGCCCTGCTGCCGAGGGCCCGGACGGAACTCGCCGAGCTGGTGGCGTTCAAGTCGGTGGCCGACTTCGCCCAGTTCCCGAAGAGCGAGAGCGAGGGGGCCGCGAACTGGGTGGCCGACGCGCTGCGCGCCGAGGGCTTCACCGACGTCGCCGTACTGGACACCCCCGACGGCACGCAGTCGGTGTACGGCTACCTGCCGGGCCCGGAGGGTGCGAAGACGGTCCTGCTGTACGCGCACTACGACGTGCAGCCGCCGCTGGACGAGACCGCGTGGACCACCCCGCCGTTCGAGCTGACCGAGCGGGACGGCCGCTGGTACGGGCGCGGTGCCGCCGACTGCAAGGGCGGCGTGCTCATGCATCTGCTGGCACTGCGCGCGCTCAAGGCGAACGGCGGCGTCCCGGTCGGCGTCAAGGTGATCGTCGAGGGCTCGGAGGAGATGGGCACCGGCGGCCTGGAGCGGTACGCCGAGGAGCACCCCGAACTGCTGGCGGCGGACGCGATCGTCATCGGCGACACGGGCAACTTCCGGCTGGGGCTGCCGACGGTGACCACGACGCTGCGGGGCATGACCATGGTCCGCGTCGAGATCGACACGCTGCGGGGCAATCTGCACTCGGGCCAGTTCGGCGGCGCCGCCCCGGACGCGCTGGCCGCGCTGATCCGGGTCCTGGACTCGCTGCGCGGCGAGGACGGTTCCACCACGGTCGACGGGCTCACGTCCGAGAGCCGCTGGGAGGGACTGGAGTACGACGAGGAGCAGTTCCGTACGGACGCGAAGGTGCTGGACGGCGTCGGACTGATCGGCGACGGGTCGGTCGCGGACCGCATCTGGGCCCGTCCGGCGGTCACGGTCCTCGGCATCGACTGCCCGCCGGTGGTCGGCGCCACCCCGTCGGTGCAGGCCGGCGCCCGCGCCCTGGTCAGCCTCCGGGTGCCGCCGGGCGTGGACGCGGCCGAGGCGACCAAGCTCCTCCAGGCCCATCTGGAGGCGCACACGCCGTGGGGCGCGCGGGTGCGGGTCGAGACGGTCGGGCAGGGCCAGCCGTTCCGCGCGGACACCACCAGCCCGGCGTACCGGGCGATGGCCGACGCGATGGCGGTCGCCTACCCGGACGAGACGATGCAGTACGCCGGTCAGGGCGGCTCCATCCCGTTGTGCAACACCCTCGCCGGGCTGTACCCGCGGGCGGAGATCCTGCTGATCGGCCTGAGCGAGCCGGAGGCGCAGATCCACGCGGTCAACGAGAGCGTGTCCCCCGAGGAGCTGGAGCGGCTGTCGGTGGCGGAGGCGCTGTTCCTGCGGAACTACGCGGCGGGCTGACCGGCCGCCGGTGCGGCGGAGCGACGCCGTCGCCCGGCCCGGACGGTCACAGCAGCTGCACGTTCTCCGCGTAGTGACAGGCGACCGGGTTGCCGCCGCCCCGGTCGACCAGCTCCGGCACCTGGTCGACGCAGGCGGTGCGCTCGCTGTCGGTGAGCCGGCCCGCGAACTTGGGGCATCGGGTGCGGAAGCGGCAGCCGCTGGGCGGCCGGACCGGGCTGGGCACGTCGCCCTGGACGGTGATCCTCCTGCGGGCGCGTTCCTTGCGCGGGTCGGGCAGCGGGATCGCGGAGACCAGGGCCTGGGTGTAGGGGTGGGCGGGGCGGGCGAAGAGCTGCCGGGCGGGGGCGATCTCCACCAGGCGGCCCAGGTACATCACCGCGACCCGGTGGGCGACGTGGCGCATCACGGAGAGGTCGTGCGCCACGAACAGGAAGGACAGGCCCAGTTCGCTCTGCAGGTCCATCAGCAGGTTGAGGACGCCGGCCTGGATCGACACGTCCAGCGCCGAGACCGGCTCGTCCAGCACCACCACCTTGGGGCGCAGCGCCAGGGCCCGTGCGATGCCGATGCGCTGGCGCTGCCCACCGGAGAACTCGTGCGCGAAGCGGTTGCCGTGCTCGGGGTTGAGGCCGACCAGGCGCAGCAGTTCGCGTACCTCGTCGGGGGCGCCGGGGCCGTAGCGCCCGTGGATGCGCAGGGGTTCGGCGACGATCTCGTGGACGGAGATCCGGGGGTCCAGGGAGGCGTACGGGTCCTGGAAGACGATCTGCAACTCGCGTCGCAGCGGCCGCATCTGACGCCTGCTCAGGTCGGTCAGGAGCCGGCTCTGGTAGTGGACGGTCCCCGAGGTGGCCGTCTCCAGGTTGAGCAGCGTCCGGGAGACGGTGGTCTTGCCGGAGCCGGACTCGCCGACCAGGCCGAGTGTCTCGTTCGGGTACAGGTCGAAGGAGACCCCGCAGACGGCATGCACGTCGCCGACCCGGCGGCGGACCACGCCCCGCGACATCACCGGGAAGTGCTTGACGAGGTCGCGGACCTGGAGGACGGGGTCGCCGGTGCCGCCGTGGCCGGGCAGCGGGGGCAGCGGATCGGTCATCGGGCATCGTCCTCCAGGTCGGCGAACCGGGCCAGGGCCTCGGTGTCGGCGCCGACGGCGTCGAAGACCTCGCCGGCCGCCGTGCCGACGAGTTCGTCGGCGAAGTGGCAGGCGCTGCGGTGGGCTTCGGAGCCGGCGGGGCGCAGGGCGGGTTCGGTGCTGTCGCAGGGCTCCCGGCGCATCGGGCAGCGGGGCGCGAAGGGGCAGCCCGGGGGCAGGTCGAGCAGTGAGGGCGGGGAGCCGGTGATGGGGGTCAGCCGGTCCTCCTCGCGGTCGAGGCGGGGCAGGGAGCCGAGCAGGCCCAGGGTGTAGGGCATGCGCGGGGTGTAGAAGATGTCCTCGACGGAGCCGGTCTCCACGATCCGCCCGGCGTACATGACGGCGACCCGGTCGGTGTGCCCGGCGACCACACCGAGGTCGTGGGTGATCAGGACGAGGGCGGCGCCGGTCTCGGCGCGGGCGGCCTCAAGGGCCTCCAGGATCTGCGCCTGCACGGTGACGTCGAGGGCGGTGGTGGGCTCGTCGGCGATGATCACGTCCGGGTCGTTGGCGATCGCGATGGCGATGACGACGCGCTGGCGCATGCCGCCGGAGAGTTCGTGCGGGTAGCTGTCCACGCGCCGTTCGGGGCTCGGGATGCCGACCGTGCCGAGGAGTTCGACCGCGCGCGCACGGGCGGGGCGTTTACCGAGCCTCGGGTTGTGCCGGAGCAGGGTCTCGGCGATCTGGTACCCGACGGTGTAGACGGGGTTGAGGGAGGTCATCGGGTCCTGGAAGACCATGGCGATGCCGCTGCCCCGGACGTCGGAGAGGCGGCCGTCGGACATGCCGAGGAGTTCCGTGCCCTCGAACCGGACCGAGCCGCGCACCCGGGCCGTGCCGGGCAGCAGCCCCATCACGGCGAGCGCGGTGACGGACTTGCCGGAGCCGGACTCGCCGACGATGCCCAGAGCCTCGCCCCGCGCCAGCCGGTAGCCGACGCCGCGCACCGCCCGTACGGTCCCGTCCTCGGTGGGGAACTCCACGCTGAGGTCCTCGACTTCGAGGACGGCGCCGGACTCCTCGCCCTTGCCCACCACCCTGTCGGTACCCATGCGGTTGCCGGTGTCGGTCACTGTCGCACCCTTTGCTGCCGGGGGTCGAAGGCGTCGCGCAGCCCGTCGCCGATGAAGTTGATGGTGAGGGCGATGGCGATGATGAAGGCGCCGGGGATGTAGAAGAGCCAGGGCCTGGTGTCGACCGCGGTCTGGGCCTGGGCGACCAGCAACCCGAGGGAGGTGTCGGGCGGTTGGACGCCGAACCCGAGGAAGGACAGGGCGGTCTCGGTGAGGATGCCGGTGGCGACCAGGATGGTGGCGTTCACGATGATCGGGCCGAGCGCGTTGGGCAGCAGGTGCCGGAAGATGATCCGGGTGTCCGAGGCGCCGAGCGCGCGGGCGGCCTCCACGAACTCCTTCTCGCGCAGGGACAGTACGGACGAGCGCACCACCCGGGAGACGTAGGCCCAGGTGAGTCCGGCGATCACCACGGCGATCCAGTACCAGGAACCGCCGCTGCGCGAGGAGATGACCAGCGCGATCGCGAACAGCGGGAGGGTCAGCACGAGATCGGCGATGCGCATCATGAGCGCGTCGACGAACCCCCGGTAGAAGCCGGCGACGGCCCCCCACACGGCGCCGACCAGCGTCGAGCCCAAGGCGATCAGGATGGCGATCTTCAGGGAGGTCTGGGTGCCGCGCATCACCTGCGCGTAGGCGTCGTACCCCGAGGAGTCGGTGCCGAAGGGGTGCTTCCAGGAGGGCGGTTGGGAGTTGTCGGGCGTGTACTTGGCGTACGAGTAGTGCCAGAAGTGCGGGCCGACGAAGGCCCACAGCACGATCAGCACGAAGACGGCCAGGCTGATCATCGCGGCCCGGTGGCGCAGGAAGCGGCGCAGCACGAGTCGGGTCTGGCTGCGCTGCACGACGGTGAACTCGTGGTCGTCGCCGCTCGGCGTCCGGGTGCCGGCCGGCCCGACCGCCCCGATGTCAGTCATAGCGGATCCTCGGGTCGAGTACGGCGTACAGAAGGTCGGCGAAGAGGTTGAAGACGATGACGACGACGGCGGACAGCAGCAGCCAGGCCATGGTCCGGTAGACGTCGAGGGTGGTGGCGGCCTGGACGAGCATCTCGCCCATGCCGTGCCACTGGAAGATCGTCTCGGTGATGACCGCGCCGCCGAGGATGATCGCGATGTCGAGGGCGGTGACGGTGGCGAGCGGGATCAGCGCGGTGCGCAGGGCGTGCCGGGTGAGCACCCGGCCGCGGCGCAGCCCCTTGGCGCGGGCGAGCCGCACGTAGTCGCTGTCCAGTACTTCGAGCATGGCGGCACGGGTGTAGCGGGTCCAGGAGGCGAAGGAGACCAGGGCAAGGGTGATGGTGGGCAGGACGAGGTGGCCGATGCGGTCGGTGAACTCGTTCCAGGTGGTGTCGACGTCGAGGTACGGCGACTTCTCGCCGATGGTGCCGAGGAACTGGCTGCCGGTCTCCTGGTTGAACCAGATTCCCGCCTGCTTGAGCAGGACCGCGAACCAGAACACGGGCATGGCGAGGAACAGGAAGCCGAGGAAGGTGATGGTGTAGTCGGCGACGCTGTACTGGCGGATCGCGCTGAACACGCCGAAGACGATCGCCATCACGAGGGCGAGCAGCATGGCGGCGGCGACCAGGGTGACGGTGACCCGGAAGCGGGTGAACAGGTCGTGGCCGATGTCCAGGTTGGACTGGACGGACGGGCCCCAGTCGCCGTGCAGGACGCCGGTGATCCAGTTCCAGTAGCGTTCCACGACCGGTTGGTCGGCGTGGATGTGGCGGGCGAAGGCGGTCACGGCGGCCTTGCTGGGCGGCGGTTGCCGGGAGGTGGCGAAGTTAACCACCGGATCACCGGAGTTGACGACGACCAGGAAGACGATGAACGTCGAGACGATCAGGACGGGCAGGGAGACGAGGATGCGGCGCACGGTGTAGGCGAGCATGCGGTCTTCTCTCGCGGGAGGCCCGGCCCCGGGGTCTTCCGGGGCCGGGAATCGGTCCGGCCGGTCGCGGGGGCTACTTCTTGAGGCCCCACTCGCCGACGTTGTACGGCGGTCCGACGTTGGTGGAGTTGTTGCGCATGTTGACGAACCGGGTCTGCACCGCGAGGAAGGTGGGCTTCTGGTAGAGCGGCAGCACGTAGGCGTCGTTGACCATGATCTGGTCGGCCTGGTTGAGCAGGGCGGCGGCCTTGGTCTGGTCCGTCTCGCCGATGGCCGTGCTGATCAGGGAGTCGACCTGCTTGTTGCTGTAGCCGCCGTAGTTGCCGCCGGCCCCGGTCGTCCACAGCTGCTGGGCGCCGCTGATCGCGAACGGTGAGGCGACCCAGGCGAAGACGATGATGTCGTACTGGTGGCCGGCCAGGACCGTGCCGAGGTCGGCGGCGCCGATCGGCTTGATCGTGACCTTGATCCCGAGGTTGGCGAGGTCGCTCTGCAGGATCTGGCACTCGCTCTGCCGGATCTGGTTGCCGGTGGTGTAGCGGCAGTCGAAGGGTCCGACGGCCTTGCCGTCCGGGGTCTTCAGGGCGGTGCCCACTCCGGTGAACTTGGCGTCGGTGAGATACTTCTTGGCCTTGGCGAGGTCACCCGAGCCCTGGCCGCCGGCGCTGACCACGTCTTTGTAACCGGCGGTTCCCGGGACGAAGTTGTGGTTGTAGAGCTGCTTCACGCCGGGATCGAACTGGGCGACCGTCTTGGCCATGATGTCCTTGACGCTGATGGCCGTGAACATCGCCTGCCTGAGGGCCAGGTACTTGCCGATCACCGGGTTGTGCAGGTTGAGGTCGAAGTGCTCCCAGGTCAGGCCGTTGCCGATGGTGTAGGTGACGTTCGGGATGGCCTTGACCTGGTTGACGAGGTCGACCTCGGGCTGCGGGTAGATGCCCTGGACCTCGTTGTTGCGCAGCGCGATCGGCTCCTGGGTGGCGTCCGAGATGACCTTGAAGATCAGCCGTTGCAGGGTGGCCTTCTTGCCGGACCACTTCGGGTCGGGCTCGTAGGTGGCGTGGTCGTTGTCGACCCACTCGGTCATCCTGTAGGGGCCCGCGGTGGCGTACTTGATGGGCGGGTTCTTCTGGAAGTACTGCCAGCCCTGGGTCATCTGGGCGGCCGTCATGTGCGCCGCGTCGCCCGCCTTGGCACCGGCGGCCTTCTCGGCGACGTGCGCCGGGTAGAACGGGTAGCCCGCGCCGAACAGGGACTTCCAGTCGGCGTAGGGCCTGGCCATCACGACGGTGACGGTCTTGCCGTTGTCGGATCCGGTGACCGACTTGATGCGGTCGTAGCCGGCGGTGCTCTCCGGCAGGCAGCCCTTGGTCTGGGTGGAGTCACTGGCGGGCGGCGGCGGACAGTCCTTGCCGTCGTTGGTGCGCCAGTAGTAGACGAAGTCGTCGGCGGTGATCGGGGTGCCGTCGTTCCAGGACGCCTTGGGGTTGATCTTGTAGACGAGGGTCTGCGGACTGGCGCTCGTCTGGGTGGCCGAGGTCACCAGGTCGGTGTTGAGCTTGACGCTGAAGTCCGGCTGCGGCACGAAGACCTGGGGCAGCACGGGGCTCAACGCCTCGGCGTTCTCGAAGGTGTTGCCGTTGGTGTCCTGCACGTTCCACTGCTGGATGTTCTTCTCGATGACGTAGGTGAACGTGCCGCCGGCCTTGGTGGCGCCGGAGTTGCAGGTGTCGGCCTTGCCCTGGGTGGCGCAGGACGTGAGACCGGCCGAGGTGCCCTTGCCGCCGCTGCCCCCGCCGCCTCCCCCGCTGCTGCAGGCGGCGAGCGCCAGGACCAGCCCGGCGGTCAGTGCGAGTCCCCTTGTGAGGGCCGAAGAATGCGCGCGCATGTCCCTCCTTCAGCCGGCTGTCGTCCGGCCTGTGCACGGCGGCCAGCGGCCGCGAGGAAGTTGAGCTGCGCACCGACGGTAGAACGTTTGTGTGCCTCCTTCACGTTCTTGTTCATACCGGGACGGCGACAATTCACCCTCGTTTTCCCCCAGGAACCCTTCGCCCCGCGCAAAGTCCCCTACACACGCCCCGGAAATGCCAAAGTCACCGATAACTTCACTAAGGCTGCAAGGACTTGACGGCCAATCAGGAATTGTCAACCGACCGGGACACCGGCTTCCAGATAGAGCGCGGCACCGCGCTCGCGGGCGCGCAGTGCCCAGCGCAGCCGTTCGTAGCGCACCGGCGGCAGCAGCTCGGCCGCCTCCTGCTCGGTGACGAACCGCCAGCCCCGCAGCTCCGGGCCCGGCAGCACCAGCCGCCCGGCCTCGGCGGAGTCCAGCCGGCCGCCGTCGAAGAGCAGTCGCAGGCCGCCGTAGCGGGGCGGCGCCGGCTGTTCCCAGTCGACGACCAGCAGCCTCGGCAGTTCCTCCAGCCGTATCCCGGTCTCCTCCTCGACCTCGCGCACCCCCGCCCGAGCGGGGGCCTCGCCGGGCTCGACGACACCGCCGGGGAACTCCCAGCCGGCCTTGTAGGTGGGGTCCACCAGGAGGAAGCGGTCCCGTTCGTCGAAGAGGAGGACGCCGGCGGCGACGGTCTCGGCGGTGGGTTCGGGGGTCTGCACTATGTCACATACCGCCGCTTCGCCCCTGCCCACCGCCTCCGCGATCCGCACCGCCGTCTCGTAGGGACTGAGCCCGCTGCCGTCCACGAGATGGGCGTCGGCGCTGATCCAGGAGGCGAGTGCGGCCCGGTAGGGCTCGATGTGGTCGTACGACCACTGCCGGATCCGTATCTCGCCGTCGGGCAGGCCGGGCGGGATCTCCCGCGCGGCTATGCGCTCGCGCAGGATCGTTTCGGCCGTGGTGAGGCACAGGTGCCGGACCGCGATCCGGCGGGCGGCGAGGCCGCCGAAGATCTCGTCGCGGTACTCCTGGCGCAGCAGCGTCATCGGCACCACCAGGGTGCCGCCCAGCTCGGCGAGCATCGCGGCCGCCGTGTCGATCACCAGACGGCGCCAGATCGGCAGATCCTGGAAGTCCCCGACCTCGGCCAGGTACTTGGCCGGCAGCAGGTCGGTCAGTGCCCCACCGAGGAGTTCGGGGTCGAAGAGCGTGCTGTTCGGGATCAGTTCGATCAGTTCACGTGCGGTGGTGGTCTTACCCGCACCGAACGCGCCGTTGACCCAGACGATCACGGACTCCCCCTCTGCTGTTGGCCCCCTGTGGCTTGCCCGCTCCACACTGCCACGGAAACCAGTTCCCGTTGAGGGCGCGCAAACGGAGTGCCGGTGTCCGCCGCCCGGAACACCGGCACGTGGGCCGCCCGCGCCGGGGCCTACTCCTGGCCCAGGACGTTCCGGTCGGTCCGGAAGCTGTCCTGACTGACGAAGTGGTCGACGTGCTCCAGGGAGTCCGAGACGTTCAGGTCACCCAGGGGGCGTTCGTCGGCCGCGTGGGAGGGCGTGACGGCGGCCACGACGAATCCGGTGGCCAGGCTGGCGATGGCGAGCATGCTGCGCTTCTTCATGCCCGGTCCAACTGCGCGGACGGCCGGGAGTCACGGGCGTACCCGCGACGGGAGCAACGCGGTCGAGCCGGAGCGGAGACCGGGACCGACGGGTTCCGGTCCCGACCGGGCGAACTCCGGCCGAAGCCGGACCCCCGGCACCCCTTGCTGTCCAACACGGTCCGACGGGTTCTAACATAACCGCACAGCGGTGGCGCGCGCGTCGCGCGCATGCCGCCACCCCGGCTTCGGCCGAGCCGGAGGACCGAGACGACGCGTCACCAGGACCCCTGGCGGCGGCCCCGCTCTGCGCGCTGGGCCTGCGTCGGGGGGGGGGGCGGCGGGACCCCCCCCCCCCAGGCCCCCCCCGGGGGCAGGCCGGGGGCGCGCCCCCCGCACACCGCCCCC
>NZ_JBFAXI010000139.1:0-15894 GCF_040680735.1 Streptomyces sp. NPDC051987
GTACCGCTGTGTCGCCGTACCGCCGCTGTACCGCCGTGCGGCCGTTGCGTCGCCTCAGCCCTGGAGCCGCTGCTTCAGCCCTGGAGCCGCTGCCTCAGCCCTGGAGCCGCTTCTTCACCGCGGCGGCGACGCGCCCGCCCTCGGCCAGGCCGGCCACCTTCGGGTTCACGATCTTCATGACGGCGCCCATCGCCCGCGGCCCCTCGGCACCCGCCGCCCTCGCCTCCTCGACGGCCTCGGCGACGATCCCCTCCAGCTCCTCGTCGCTGAGCTGCTTCGGCAGGTACTCGGCGAGGACCTCGCCCTCCGCCTTCTCCCGCTCGGCGCTCTCGGCGCGGCCGCCCTGGGTGAAGGCCTCGGCCGCCTCCCGGCGCTTCTTCGCTTCCTTGGCGATCACCTTGAGCACCTCATCGTCGGAGAGCTGACGCTTCTCCTTGCCCGCGACCTCTTCGGTGGTGATCGCGGCGAGCGTCATCCGGAGGGTGGCCGAGCGGAGCTCGTCGCGCCCCTTGATGGCGGCGTTGAGGTCGTCCTGCAGCTTCGACTTGAGCGTGGTGGTCATGGCACCGATTGTCGCAGGTGCCCCAGCCGGACCGCCCACCGTTTTACCCGCCCCCCGCACCCGGCCCCCTGTGCCCCGTCGCGGTGGGCGGTCTCGGCCTCCTCCCCGCGTCTGACACGATGGTCGTATGCGCGCTCGTTACGGAGTACCCCTGGGAATCGCGGCGTTCGGCGCCGCCGGAGTGTTGTACGCGGCCGGTGTCGAGGTCCGTTCGTTCCGTCTGCGCCGGGTGACGGTCCCGGTCCTGCCGCCGGGGATGCGCCCGCTGCGGGTTCTCCAGGTCTCCGACATCCACATGGTCGGCGACCAGCGCAAGAAGCAGCGGTGGCTGCAGTCGCTGGCGGGCCTGCGCCCGGACTTCGTGATCAACACGGGCGACAACCTGTCCGACCCGGAGGCCGTCCCCGAGGTGCTGGACGCGCTGGGCCCGCTGATGGAGTTCCCGGGGGCGTACGTCTTCGGTTCCAACGACTACTACGGCCCCAGGCCCCGCAACCCCGCCCGCTACCTGCTGGAGAAGGTGAGCGGCAGGCACGGCTTGAACGGCAACCCGCCGGTCGTCGGCGCGATCCACAACCCGTGGGAGGACCTGCGGGACGGCTTCGACGGCGCGGGGTGGCTGAACCTGACGAACACCAGGGGCGTCCTGAAGATCGAGGGCGTGTCGGTGGAGCTGACGGGCCTGGACGACCCGCACATCAAGCGGGACCGCTACCCGCAGGTGGCGGGCGGCCCGTCCGGTACGGCGGACTTCTCGATGGGCGTCGTGCACGCCCCGTACCTGCGGGTCCTGGACTCCTTCACGGCCGACGGCTACCCCCTGGTGCTGGCTGGCCACACCCACGGCGGCCAGATCTGCGTCCCCTTCTACGGCGCCCTGGTCACCAACTGCGACCTGGACACGGACCGGGTGAAGGGCCTCTCCCGGCACATGGCGGAGGGCCGTACGTCCTACCTCCACGTCTCGGCCGGCTGCGGCACCAACCGCTACACCCCGGTCCGCTTCGCGTGCCCGCCCGAGGCGACGCTGCTGACGCTGGTGGGCCGGGACTAGACGACACGCGCCCCGGGAGTAACCCACCCGGCGCACCCGGCATGCCGTACATGCCCTCTTTTCCTACTTTGAGGGCATGACGACTCCCCCGATACCCCGGGACATACCCGACCTCCCCGCCGTCCCGGGCACGCCCGTGCTGATGCCCGGGTACGTCCCGGCGACGGCGGTGGTCGCCCCCGTCCGTCGCCCCGTGACCGCGGTGTTCCGTCTCCTGACGGCCGTGCTGGCGTCCGCGGGCGTGGCCCTGGAGCTGCTGCTGGGCAGCCCGGACCGGATCATGAGCTACTTCGGAGTCCAGGCGGCGGTGATCCTGGCCCTGGTCAGCCTCGCGTCGGCCCGCAGGGCCTGGCAGGCGGGCCGTCCCGTCCCGTCGGCCCTGACAGGTGCGGCGCTGCTCTACGCGGTGATCTCGTCCCTCGTCTACCACCTGCTCCTGGGCCACACGACCCCGCCGTTCTCGATGACGGGCGCGGCGCACCCGCCGCTCACCTGGCACGGCCAGTGGCTGGCGCTGCAGCTCCTCTACACGGCGGCTCCCGCGGCGGCGCTCCTGGACTGGCTGCTGCTCACGCCGCCGGGCCGCCTGCACTTCCGCCAGACGGCGGCGTGGATGCTGTACCCCCTGGCCTTCCTGGCGTTCTACCTCACCCGAGCCGAGCTGCTCGTGCCCGGAACGCCGGGCCGCTACCTCTACCCCTTCCTCGACGCCGAGCAGCACAGCTACCGCGCCACCCTCGCCAACGCCCTCCTCGTGGGGCTCGCCGGCTACACCCTGGCGGTCCTCCTGGTAGCCCTGGACCACATCCGCCCGAACCCCGTCGGCCGCCGCCCCTAAACCGGATTTCGTCTCCAGCCACCAGTGGGCTAAAGTAAACGACGTCGCCGCGACAAGCACCACAGCAGCGACGCCGGGGTGTAGCGCAGCTTGGCAGCGCGCTTCGTTCGGGACGAAGAGGTCGTGGGTTCAAATCCCGCCACCCCGACAGCCGAAACAGCAGATCAGCCACCTACTCACGTGAGTAGGTGGCTGACTTGTTTGGGGCTGCGTGTCTATCTGCGTGACTGTCGATTCCCGAGTGTCTACGACCGCTGCGGGTCAGCGCCGAAGATCCCGTCCATGACCACCGCGCCAGTCTGGATCACGGGCCGGATCTGCTTGCGATACACCTCCTCGGTCACGGCCGTACCCGAATGGCCGACAAGCCGGGAGATCTCCTCCAGCGGGACGCCCCGGTCGGAGAGCAGCGACACGAAGCTGTGCCGGAGCTCCCGGGGCGTCCACTCGTCGGCGTTGATCCCGTCGACGTCCTTGAGCGCCTGGCGGAAGGCGCGGCGAACGTTGGCAGCGTCGAGCGGCTTGCCGACGGCCGAGGAGAAGACAAGCCCGTGTTCCTCCCACGTGTCCTCAGCGGCGAGCCGGTCCCAGCCCTGATCTTCGAACTGCTGCCAGAGAGCTTCGACGCAGCGCGCCGGCAGGGCGAGGGTGCGCCGGGACTTCCGGGTCTTGGTGTCCCCGCTCCGCCGAACCGAGCGCGAGCTTGCTGAGCCCCTTTCCTCATGTCCCTGCCGAGCTGCGCAAGTCGCTCAACGTGCTTGCGCCGACAGTCGGCCGCTACCTGATCGAGTGGGGCGAGGGGCTGGCAGTCACGAGGCGGCGGGTAACGGCCATTACGCCGCCCACTGGTCTCGTGGACCACGGCCTTGCAACACCTCCGCCCTCAAGGAACCAGGGGGGCGCGCAAGCGGAATCGTGCGCCGTGCAACAAGCGGAGAAGTCCAATCGTGCGCTCACACGCCCCCCCGCCTGAAAGGAAATCCCAACGCGACGATTGCTAATGCCTTCGATCCCTGAGAATATTCAGCTATACCTCCTTCTTGATCATTTTATGGTACACAGAGGGCGCGGGGGCAAGTTGAGCCGCAACGTCAACATTAAAGTCAGTCGGAGAATCCTATCAGTCGACGATAGCTCTTTCCCGATGCACAACATTTCAAGCACCCAGATAGTTGAGTACGGATTCAACTTCCCCCAAGTCCTAGGGGCTGGCCTCTCTGCCATAGCTGTCCGGGTAGCGCTTGGTATGGCAAGTGATTCACAAACGGCCGCACTGTCAGGCGCCCCAGCGGACTTCGCGAGAGAACATGCAAGCGACCTGAATCTCCCGATAGCGATCGCCACCATTGCCGTAGTGATCCTGTTACCTATAGGGATCTGTCAGGCTGCCAGGCGCCTGTACGTCAAATACACAGTGAGAATCCTTGTGGTAAGCGCCGGGCTATCTGGCGTTGCGATCGCGTCCAAGAATCTCACGCAACTCCGCAAGATCGCCATGGAAATCACATCGGCGATCGACAACCCACTAGCGGAATTCCAAATCTCCATTGAGAAGTTTCACCTCGGGGACAACATCAGCGTCAACGGTCCAAACGGCACAGCGATCAGGGTGATGAAGTGAGCGACAAGGTGCACGTCGGCGACAATTTCAAGATCACGGGAGACAATGCAATCGGCAAGATCGAGAACAATAGTCAGTCCGGTTCAGAATTACAGGACCTGATCCGCGCAGCACGATATCTGCGAGATCACGTTTCGACTGCGGAACGCCAAGCGATCGATGACTCGCTGGATGAAATAGGTCAGAGCGGGTTGGGCCCGAGCACTCTGAGCAGGCTTCGCCGAATCGCAATCGCAGCAGGAGAAGTGGGAGTACCGCTACTCACTTCCGTTAGCCTTGCCATGCAGATGCTCGGAAGATGACAACGGACCTCAGCAGGGATTTCTCTGCGATCGCAGATTTGACGTGCAGGCCATGGCCCATCTCTAGTACTCCAGCCGTAGATCGTGATCACGGAGCGGAGGCTGCTCGTCGGTAGTCTGCCTACGTGGCTGAGACCTGGGACGAAGTGCAGCTGATCGCGGACGGCTTTGAGCGTGTGTACGTCGAGTTGGAGTGGTACGACGGCCCCCGCTTCGGCCTCGCTGACGTAGACGGCAAGCCCCACTACTTTCAGAACGACGACTACGACCACGCCGACGAAGCCAACGAGTACCGTGTTTGGCCCGCCGACGAGGCCGCGGTGGAGCTGGAGCGCGAGCAATGGGCGATCTTCGCCCGGTGGAACCAGCGCTATGAGGCCGGGACGGTCACCTCTGAGAGCCATCCGGGTCACGGGGGAATCGATGCCCGCTACGACGAACTGACACTGCTACTGGCCCCGCACCGCCAGGCACCGGACGACGCGCGTCGGCTTGTGGGCGAACTGCGGCTCGACGCGGGTGCTCGCTACCGGGTCGAGGGGCTCAACTACTGGTTCCGATGGCGTCCAAGCAGGTGAGGCCGCCGATGATCATTAGGTGTTGTGTGGACATCCAATGATCACGCGGCAGCCTCGGGCGCCAGCGTAGTACCCGCCCGATGGCAGGAAGCGTTCGAGGGTCTGATGAGGCGGATAGCAGGCCGGTTCGCCAGGGTTGAACCACGCCGCCGGGTAGGGCGGTTGGTACTCGGGCTCCTGTCGGACCTGCCGCGCAAGAACTGCTGGACCCTGGCCGAACACGCAGGCGACGCCAGCCCGGACGGCATGCAGCACCTGCTGCACCGCGCGAAGTGGGACGCCGATGCGGTCCGTGACGACCTGCGCTCCTACGTGGTCGAGCACCTGCGCGACGACGAGGCCGTGCTCGTGGTCGACGAGACCGGTGACCTGAAGAAGGGCACCGCAACAGTGGGCGTTCAGCGCCAGTACACCGGCACCGCTGGACGGATCGAGAACGCCCAGGTCGCCGTCTACCTGGTCTACTCAGCCGAACACGGTCACGCCGCGATCGACCGGGCCCTTTACGTGCCGCGCTCGTGGACCGATGACCCGGACCGCTGCCGGGCCGCCGGCATTCCCGACGACCTCTCCTTCGCGACCAAACCCCAGCTCGCCGCCAGAATGATCCTGCGGGCGTTGGACGCGGGGACGCCTGCCCAGTGGGTCGCGGGCGACGAGGTCTACGGCGACAACCCGCATCTTCGGTCCGCCCTGGAAGCCCGTCCGATCAGTTACGTCCTGGCCGTCTCCAGCACCCATCAAGTCGCCACACGCGCAGGCAAGTTCCAGGCAAGAGCACTGGTTCCGCGGATCCCCCGGCGGGCTTGGCAGGGGCTGTCGGCCGGAGCCGGCGCGAAAGGCGAGCGGTACTACGACTGGGCCCAGCTCGACATCACCGGACCGGACGGACGACCCGGCCACTGGTGGCTGCTGATCCGCCGCAATCGCCGAAGCGGCGAACTCGCCTTCTACCGCTGCTTCTCCCCCTATCCGGTGCCACTGTCCGAGTTGGTGCGGGTGGCTGGGCGGCGCTGGACGGTGGAGGAGATCTTCCAGGCCAGCAAGGGCCTGGCCGGCCTGGACGAGCACCAGGTTCGTCGCTGGACCTCCTGGCACCGCTGGGTCACCCTCGCCATGCTCGCCCACGCTTTCCTGGCCGTCACCGCAGCCGCCGAACGCCGCGACCAGCCTGCGCCAGCCGACCTGATCCCTCTGACTGGTAGCGAGATCCAGCACCTGTTCGCCGCGCTGATCAACACGGTCCACGATCTTGCGCATCGACTCCGCTGGTCGCAGTGGCGACGCCGGCATCAAGCCCGCGCCCGCGCCTCCCACTACCGACGGCAAGCGGCCTCCCAACCATAAAGATCACGATCTACGGCTGGAGTACTAGGACGTCCCACCGTCGTTGAGCAGTCCAAACGCATCAGCTCAGGGGGCCAAACAGGGGGCCAAACGAGACAGCCTCATGTACACCCTTCTGGATCGTAATGGACAACGCCAGAGCGAAAATGAGCAGGCCACTGGCCTGAGGGGCAGTCCACGTGCCACCTGATCGCGTTCGGGACGTGGGTTCAAATCCCGCCACCCCGACAGCCGAAACAGCAGATCAGCCACCTACTCACGTGAGTAGGTGGCTGACTTGTTTTGGGCTGGGAGATACTCCAGTCGTAGATCATGATCTTGCCGGTCTGGGCAGGTGCGGAGGCGGCTATGGCGCCAGGTCCTGGGCGAAGTTGAGCGAGGTCCGGTTTCCGCCGATCTCCTGCTTTGATGTGAGCCAGGGCGGTCGGGGTGCCGGTGTTCGGGTCCTCGGTCGTGCGATGAGGCTGCGGTGGAGTCAGCCCAGCACACCGGTGAGGGCGCGGGTGAGTACGGTGGCGAACCGGTCGTGGGAGGTGTGTTCGGGCTGGGTGGCGGCGAGCATTGCGGCGATGCGGGGGTGGGTGCCGGTGGTGGCCGTGTGACGCAGGTAGGAGGACTGGCGCTGGGCACCGGGGTCCGATGCAGCCAGTTCGTTCTGGACGAACAGCGAGGTCAGCGCGTTCAGTACGGCGAATGCCTCGAGTTTGTGGGCGGGCTCGGCCGGATGGTCGGCGAGTACGTCGAATAGGTGTTCAAGCAGGTCGATCCCGTGCGGGCCGAGGGTCGGACGCGTGACGACCAGGATCGGCAGCCAGGGGTGGCGTCGCATGATCCGTCGGGCCTGGTGAGCGATTTCCAGAAGGTCCGCCTGCCAGTCGCCGGTTGGAGCAGGCAGGTGGTATTCGCCAGCGGTGCTGTCGATCATCAGGTCGAGCAGGTCGTCACGGTTGGCCACATAGCGGTAGAGCGAGGCGGCACCGGTGCCAAGGGTCGCGGCGAGGCGGCGCATGGAGACGGCATCCAAGCCCTCCCGGTCGGCCAGTTCCACTGCGGCGGCGGTGATTTCGGCGCGGCTGCGCTCGGCCGGGCGTCCGACCGGTGCCTGTTCCGGCCGCAGCCAGATCACTGGTTCTTGCTGTCCCACCACTGTCACCTCCCGCGTTGCCGCCACTCTACATTTCCGAGTACGGTGTTCGCGAACGGCGTTTGCAATCGATTGGAGAGAGTTGCAATGCCGCGCTTCGCGCACAACGACGAAATCCAGCTCGCCTACGAAGACCTCGGCGGGGCGGGCGGCGACCCCCTGCTGCTAGTGATGGGACTGGGAACCTCGCGATTCTGGTGGCCGGACGGACTGGTGGAGGAACTGGTCCACCGCGGCTTCCACGTCGTGGCCTACGACCACCGCGACGCCGGCCAATCCGCGCACCTGCCCGACCGGCGTGAGGGCCCACCGGTCGCAGCCCTACTGCGCCACGCGCCCCCGGCCTACAGCGCCGAGGACCTGACCGACGATGCGGTCGCCGTTCTCAACGCACTCGGCTGGGAGCGCGCCCACCTTTTCGGCCACTCCATGGGCGGGCTCGTAGCGCAGCGCATCGCGATCCGCCATCCACGACGCGTGCACACCCTCACCACATCCTCGGCCGTGCCCAGCGACGTGAAGGGACTGAGTGTCCTGCGCTACCTGCGCTTGGCACCCCTGGCCCGTTTCGCCAGGTTGCATTACCCCGAGACCCCACAGGGCAACCTGTCCCTGGCCCTGGCCGTCGCCCGCATCCTGGCCGCATCCGGCCAGCACATCGACGAGTACGACGTGCGTGAGTTCGTGAACAAAGAAGCCGCGCACCGGGTCGCCAGCTTCCGCAACCAGAAAGCACAGAGCCGCCAGATCGGTGCGAAGTGGCACGGCGGCCTACTCGCCCGGATCACCGCACCGACCCTGGTGCTGCACGGATTGGGAGACCCACTGCTGCGCGTGTCTGCCGCACGCGACATCGCCGCTGCCGTCCCCGGCGCCCGCCTGCGCACCCTGCCAGGCGTCGGGCACTTCCTCGTCGGCGACATCTGGGCCACTTACGCCGACGAACTGCGTGCGCTCGCCGACCACGTCCACGACCAGCCACCCACCCTCTGTGAAGACTGAAGATCACGCGGCGGCCGCGGGTCACGGAGTAGACCCTGCCCGCTGGCAGGAAGCGTTCGAGGTCCTGATGTTCCGGATAGCAGGCCGGTTCGCGCGGGTCGAACCGCGCCGCCGGGTGCGGGACTTGGTACTGGGGCTGCTGTCGGACCTGCCGCGCAAGAACTGCTGGAGCATCGCGGAGTGGGCCGGGGAGACCAGTCCGGGCGGCATGCAGCACCTGCTCGGCCGGGCCAGGTGGGATGCCGACGCCGTGCGCGACGACGTGCGCGAGTACGTGCTGGACCATCTGCACGACGGGGACGCGGTGCTGGTCGTCGACGAGACCGGGGACGTGAAGAAAGGCACGCACACCGTCGGTGTCCAGCGCCAGTACACCGGCACCGCCGGGAGGATCGAAAACGCCCAGGTCGCCGTCTACCTCGTCTACGCAGGCCGCCGCGGACACGCGGCGGTGGACCGTGAGCTGTACATCCCACGCTCGTGGACCACCAACCCCGACCGCTGGCGAGCCGCCGGACTGGACGAGGAAACCGTCTTCGCCACCAAGCCGGAATTAGCCGCCCGCATGATCAACCGGTTCCTCGACGCCGGACACGGCGTGGGCTGGGTCGCAGGCGACGAGGTCTACGGCGGCAACCCGAAGCTACGGGCCGCGCTGGAGAAGCGCCAAGTCGGCTATGTCCTCGCCGCCGCCTGCTCCCACGAAGTCACCACCGGTGCCGACAAGTTCCGCGCGGATACCCTGGCCGCGAAAGTACCGAAGCGGGCCTGGCAGAAGCTGTCGGCCGGGGCTGGAGCCAAGGGGCACCGCTTCTATGACTGGGCCGTCATCGGCTTGGCCGAATCCCGGCCCGGCAGTCATCAGCTGTTGATCCGCCGCAACCGCCTACTACCGCTGCTGGTCACCCGCCCCGGTGCCCCTGGCCACCTTGGTCCGCGTCGCCGGGTCGAGATGGCGGGTAGCGGAGACATTCCAGGCCGGAAAGGGTCTCGCGGGACTGGATGAGCACCAGGTCCGCCGCTTCACCTCATGGTCCCGCTGGGTCACCCTGGCCATGCTCGCCCACGCCTTCCTCGCGGTCGTCCGCGCTGACGAACACGCCAGCCGACCCCCTCCGGACGGACTGATCCCGCTCACCTGCAACGAGATCCAACGACTCTTCACCGCGTTCGTCGTCCGGCCCATCCGCGATGCGACCCACCGGCTCGCCTGGTCCGCCTGGCGACGCCGCCACCAAGCCCGAGCGCAGGCCAGCCACTACCGCCGACAAGACGCGAATCGGACGTGAAGACCACGATCTACGGCTGGAGTAGAGATCACCAACTGGCGGAGGGGACGCGGCACATGGGGCTCCTGGTCGAATACAGCTGCAAGGCCACACCGGGCCGTCGCGTGGTGGAGGTGTACGACGCCGACGCCTACCTGGGTGACGGCGAGGCCATGGCCGCTGCCCGCAGGCAGGTGGTGGCCGGCAACGGCTACCGCCTGTACATCCTCAGTCTGCAACCGGCCATCGACGTCGAGGTCACCATCCGTGTCTGGGAGACCCCGCCGGCCCCGCCCGTCGACGCCGAAGGCCAGGTCCCCGTGAGTATCGAGTCCGAGACCGGCATTCTCGTGGTCAACCAGCTCGAATACGGACCGGCAGGAGAGATGGCCCTGCCTCGCCCCGGTGTCTACGAGGGGTACACCTGGTGGGAGGGCCGCCGGGCGACCGGCGACCACTACGAGAGAAGCCTCGACCACCCCACGGACGACACCTTCGAGGACCACCTCGCCCACGCGTGGAACACCTGCCCCGTCACCGAACGCTACGTCCTGGACCTCGCCTACGTCCGCGAACCCGAACTCGTTGACGAGGACGACCTCTGACATCCGTACGCGCCGGAGTGACGGCAGCGCCACAAGGCCTGCCGCGATGCCTGTGGACGCTGGCATGATGCACGCGCATGGGGACCAGGGACCGCAGTGACGAGGCGTACGTGGTCGGCTTGTGCAACCAGGTGCTCGGCGAGACCGCGCTCACCCAGCACAGGTTCGACTGGCTGCAGGGCGATCCCGGGACGGGCGGCCGACGTGCCAGACTCCCGGTCGACGCCTACTGGCCCGGCCACCGACTCGTGGTCGAGTACCGGGAACACCAGCACGACCGGCCCGTTCCCCACTTCGACAAGCCCGACAGGCTCACCGTCAGCGGCGTCCACCGGGGCGAGCAGCGGGCGCTGTACGACGCCCGCCGCGAAACGGAGATTCCCGCGCACGGCCTGCGGCTGATCGTGATCCGGCCGGCCGACCTCGATGCGGACGGCCGAGGACGACTGCGCCGCAACCAGGAGGCGGACCTGGCTGCGCTGAGGAGGATCCTGGCGCGCCGCAGCGACGAGGACCGGGTCACCGACGCCTTCCGAACGTGGCTTCTTGCCCAGGGCTGGACGCCGGTTGATTCCACGGACCGTTGGACCGATCTCGAAGCCGTGCGTGGCGATGAGCGGCTGATCTGCGAAGCCAAGGGCCGCACCAGTGAGAGAGGAATCGACGCCGACATCGCCTACGGGCAGTTGCTGCGGCGGATGACGAGCCAGGAACCCTTGACGCGGTACGCGCTGGTGGTGCCGTCCTCGTCCGTGCAGGCCGTCGAGCGTGTTCCCGCGCATGTTCGCGGGCTGTTGCGGATCGACGTGTACGAGGTGACGGACGACGACGTGGTACGCCGGCTGCCGGCCTAGCGGGGTTCCTGTCCCGGACGACTGGCCCCGGTGCAAAGGCGGGTGAGCCGCAGGACAGTCCGTTCGGTCAGCTCGCCGTGCTGAGGCCGGCGGGCGACGCGGCGGGGGCGGCGAGGTCGGGTGGCCGGCCGTAGGTGCAGGGGGACCGCGCCAGGGGCGGGGCGGGAACACTCGGTCCGTCCGGTGCGGTTGCATGGGCGGGGAGCCGGCACCGGGCGGGTGGGGAGCACGGAGACCGCGAGGTCGTTCGACCTGTCGGGATCCGGGCCCCGGAAGCGCGGTACGTCCCCAGCACACTCGCAGCACGACGCATGTCTCCAGGAGGACTGTTCCATGACCGACCGGCCCTTGACGCTGATGGCGGTTCACGCGCACCCCGACGACGAGGCGACCGGGACCGGAGGGGTGCTCGCGCGGTACGCGGCGGAAGGCATCCGCACGGTTCTCGTGACGTGTACCGACGGCGGTTGCGGTGACGGACCGGGGGGCGTCAAGCCGGGCGATCCCGGGCACGATCCGGCAGCGGTCGCCCGGCTGCGCCGCCAGGAACTCGAGGCGAGCTGCGAGGTCCTGAAGATCAGCGATCTGGAGATGCTGGGCTACGCCGACTCCGGGATGATGGGCTGGCCCGGCAACGACGCCCCCGGATCCTTCTGGCGGACCCCCGTGGAGGAAGGCGCCGCCCGGCTCGCGGAGCTCATGCGGCACTACCGGCCTGATGTGGTCGTCACCTACGACGAGAACGGCTTCTATGGCCACCCCGACCACATCCAGGCCCATCGCATCACGATGGCGGCGCTGGAGATGGCCGGGCCGGCACCGAAGGTGTACTGGACCACGGCGCCCCGCTCGATGATGCGGCGGTTCGGCGAGGCCATGCGCGAGTTCCACCCCGACATGCCGGAGCCGGATCCCGCCGAGGCCGCCGCGATGGCCGAGATCGGCCTCCCCGACGATGAGATCACCACCTGGGTGGACACCACCGCGTTCAGCGGCCAGAAGTTCGACGCCCTGGCCGCGCACGCCAGCCAGGGCGAGAACATCTTCTTCCTCAGGATGGGCAAGGAGCGGTTCGGCGAACTGATGGGCGTGGAGACCTTCCTGCGGGTCCAGGACGCCACCGGCGCTGCCATACCCGAGAACGATCTCTTCGCCGGACTGCGCTGATCCGTCCGCCCGGCCGGGAGAACCGTGTCGCCGGGGCACGCCGGTGACGTGGCCCTGGCTCACGCAGGGGGCGAGAGCTGTTCGCGCAGCCAGGCGGGGTCGGGGTTGGTGTGCGGCCGGCCGGCGACGAAGACGGTCGGCACGGTTTCGTTGCCGTCGTTCGCCGCCCTGACCGCCGCCGCTCCGGCGGGGTCACGCCAGATGTCGACCCAGTACAGCCGGCGGGCACGGCGGCCCAACCGGACGCGCAGTCGCATGCAGTACGTGCAGCCCGGCCGCCAGAAGACGATCGGCCGGCCGTCGACCGCGCTGCGGCGCTGCGCCTCCAGGGCGTCGATCGACCTCGGGAAGATCAGGGGCGAGTTCACGCCTGCCAGCAGCAGGAACACCAGCAGCAGTGTGGTGGCCGTGGCGGGCTCGCCCCTGAGGAGCAGATCGGTCGCGGCGGCCGCACCGCAGAGCGCGAACAGCGAGGGCAGGATCCAAGCGCGTGTCATGGTGACGCACGCTAGCGGTACCCGCTGAACGCCTTCTCCGGTGGCCGGGACCGATTCTCCGGTGGCCGGGACCGACGCGCTCGCCGCTCGTACCGCAGCCGGGCGGTCAGGAGTCCGGCGGCGTAGAGCACGAGAACGGCGGCGAGCAGCGGGTAGGAGACCGCCGGGAGGGCGGTCAGGCCGAGGGGCGGCCCGAGCGGGGACGGCGGCAGCAGCAGTCCGATCACGGCCAGGGCCGCCGCCGCGCAGGCGACCGGTCCGGGTCCGCGCCGCCCGGCACCGGCCCGTCCCGGTCGCAGCAGCAGCATGACCAGGGCCTGGCTGAGCAGGTTCTCGGTGAACCAGCCGGAGTGGAACACCGACGGGTCCACCGCGGTGCCCGGCCCGTGCGGGGCGCGCGCGAGGACAGCGAAGGTGGCCAGGTCGGCGGCCGCGTTGAGCGCCCCGAAACCGGTGATGAAGCGGAGCAGCGCGCGGGGGTCGAGCACGGTCGGCCGGCGCGGCGCCGGGGAGCGCGGACGGTCGTAGGCGAAGGCGAGCTGGGCCGCGTCGAAGCACAGGTTCTGGGTGAGGACCTGGGCCGGGAGCATCGGCAGGAACGGCAGGAGCAGGCCCGCGCCGAGCATGGCGATGACGTTGCCGAGGTTGGAGGACAGGGTGACCCGCAGATAGGTGGCGATGTCGACGCTCGCGCGCCGGCCCGCGGTGACCGCGCGGGCGACCGCGGTGAGATCCTTCTCGGCGAGCACCACGTCGGCGGTCTCGCGGGCCACGTCGGCGGCCCCGCGCGGGGCGATGCCGACGTCGGCGGTGCGCAGGGCCGGCAGGTCGTTGACGCCGTCCCCGAGGAAGCCGACGGTGTGCCCGTCGGCTCGCAGGGCACGGATGATCCGGGCCTTGTGGTCGGGGGTGCAGCGGGCGAAGACGGTCGTACGGCGGGCCAGCGCGGCGAGTTCGGCGTCGGTGAGGCCGTCGACGCGGGCGGCGGTGAGCACCTGGTCCCCGGTGACGGGCACGCCCAGGTCGCGGCAGGCGCGGGCGGCGGTGCCGGGGTGGTCGCCGGTGAGGATCTTGACGGTGACGCCGTGGCCGGCGAAGACGCCCAGCGCCTCGGCGGCGGTGGGCGCGAGGGCGTCCCGCAGGGTGACCAGGCCGCGGAAGTCGAGGCCGCGTTCGTCGGCCGGGGTGTAGTCGCGGGTGCGGGCCGGGCGCGCGGCGGTGGCGACCGCGAGCACCCGCAGGCCGTCGTCGGCCTGGCGCGCGGCGAGGGCGCGCAGCCGGATCCGCTCGGCGTCGTCGAGCACGCAGCGTTCGAGTACGGCGTCGACGTCGCCCTTGACGACCAGGGTGTGGGTGCCGAGCCGGCCCGGGGTCCGTACGACAGCGGTGGCGATCCGGCGCAGCGGGTCGAAGGGCACGGCCGCCGTTCCGTCGTACGCCATGAGGTCGTCCTCGTCGGCGGTGTCCAGGAGCGCTTCGTCGAGGGCGTCGGGGGCGGGCAGGTCGGCGAGTTGCAGCGTCCACCAGGCGTTGACGGCGGCCCAGTCGAGTACGGCGGGGTCGTCCCGGCCGTCCGGGCCGAGGGCGCGGTCGACGACCGGGCGGTCCTGGGTGAGGGTGCCGGTCTTGTCCAGGCACAGCACGTCCATCGCGCCGATGTCGTGCAGCGCCGGCAGCCGCTTGACGATCACCCCGTGGGCGCGGGCGAGCAGCGCGGCGCCGCGGGCCAGGCAGGTGGTGACGAGGACCGGCAGCATCTCCGGGGTCAGCCCGACCGCCACGGCGACCGCGAACGGCAGGGTCTCCAGGCCGCGGTCGCGCAGGGCCGCGTTGGCCATGAGGACCAGGGGCGGGGTGAGCAGCATGAACCGGATCAGGATCCAGGCGATGCCGTGCACGGAACTGTCGAACGCGCTCGCCTCGTGCCGTACGGCCGCGGACCGCGCGCCGGCGAAACGGGTGCGCGGGCCGGTCTCGGTGACCACCGCCGTGGCGCTGCCCGAGGCGACGCTGCTGCCCTGGAAGCAGAGCTGCGGCTGTTCGAACACCCCGGCCCCCGGCCCGGTCGTGCCGGGCGGATCGCCGGCGTGCTTGCCGACCGGCGCGGACTCGCCCGTCAGCGCCGCCTGGTGCACCGTCAGGCCACCGGCCCGCAGCAGCCGTACGTCCGCGGGGACCAGATCGCCCGGACCGAGGCGGACGATGTCGCCGGGGACCAGCTCGGCCACCGGGACCTCGCGGTAGGCCGGTTCGGCGTCCGGGTCGTCCCGCCGCCGCAGCACGGACGCCGTGGTGGCGACCAGTTCACGCAACCCGGTCATGGACCGGTCCGCCCGGTGCTCACCGGTGGCCCGCAACGCGCAGCTCACCACGACCAGCAGCAGGATCACGGACGCGGTCCCCCACGCGAAGACCACCGCCGAGACCAGGCCGAGGCAGGCCAGCACGGCGGTGAAGGGATCCCGCAGGCTGCGGACGAACAACCGTGCCCAGGAGGGCCGGTGAGTGTCCGGGACGGTGTTCTCGCCGAACCGGAGCAGCCGCTCCTCTGCCTGCCCCTCGCTCAGTCCACGCGGACCGCTGTCCAGGGCCCGCAGCACAGCGAGAAGCGTCGGTACGCCGCCATTACCGGTCCCGGAGGAGGCCCCTGGGACCGGGACCAGGCCCGAGACGGGTTCCGGGTCCGAGACGGGACCGGGGTCCGGGACCACGCAGCCGGCCGCGGGCAGGGCCTCGGGGCCGGGTGTCTCCAGGCCGGGTGTCTCCAGGCCGGGTGTCTCCGGGCCGGGTGCCGTGGGACCGGGAGTCCCGGAACCGGCAGCCGTAGGACCGGGAGTCCGGGAACTGGCGGTCTCGGGGCCCGGAGTGCCGGGACCGGCGGCCGTAGGACCGGGAGTCCGGGAACTGGCGGTCTCGGGGCCCGGAGTGCCGGGACCGGCGGCCGTGGGACCGGGAGTCCCGGAACTGGCGGTCTCGGGGCCCGGAGTGCCGGGACCGGCGGCCGTGGGACCGGGAGTCCCGGAACTGGCGGTCTCGGGGCCGGGAGTGCCGGGAC
>NZ_JBFAXI010000139.1:15990-16895 GCF_040680735.1 Streptomyces sp. NPDC051987
GGACCGGCGGCCGTGGGACCGGGAGTCCCGGAACTGGCGGTCTCGGGGCCGGGAGTGCCGGGATCGGTGGCCTTGGGGCCCGGTGCCTCGGGGCCGGGGGAATCGAGGTCGGCGGTCTCGGGGTCCGTGGTTTCGGGGGCCCGGTCCGCGGCTGCGGTGGTCTCAGCCACCGGGCCCGCGCAGCCCGCGCACGGGCGTGGCCGCCTGCTGCGAACGAGCGGTCAGCTGGCCGACCATGACGCGCACCACGGTCACGACGTCCGGGTCGTCCACGTAGTAGATCTGCCGCCGCCCCTCGCGGCGGGCCTGGACGAGACCCGCGAGCTTCAGCTTGGCCAGGTGCTGGCTGATGGCCGGCAGCGCGCCGCCCACCCGGTCGGCGAGGTGCGTGACATCGCTCTCGCCCTGGGACAGCGCCCACATCAGGTGCAGCCGGGCCGACGAGGCGAGCAGGCCGAACGCCTCGGCCGCGTCCGCCAGCACCTCGGCGGAGGGATCCTCGAAGCCACCGGCCTTCCCCGCCACAGTCCGCCCCTTCCTCCGTGTCGTCGCGCAGGGTCACGGTGGACGTTCACGCGCCCACCCAGTGTAGGAGCCCGGCCTCGCCGTGGATCGTCGTCGTCACTCGACCGCCGGGAAACCCCCTTGCTCCCCTGTCGGTGGCGGGCACTAGAGTTCGACGCGTTGCGTGATGTTCACAGCAACCGTACAGAGAGCGCGGCCGGCCACCGGATGACCGGGGCCACGGTGCCGCGCCGTTCCCGTGGGGGGAATCCAGTAGTGAGAACCCGCTCTTTGGTGTCGGCGGCCGTGTCCGCCGCGCTGGGCGCCGCACTCCTCGCCGCGCCCGCCCGGGCGTTCGCGGCCGACGGCGGCACCGTGGCCCGGGCGGACCCCGCCCCCAC
>NZ_JBFAXI010000140.1:0-16506 GCF_040680735.1 Streptomyces sp. NPDC051987
GGGGCCGGCCCTCCTCGGGCAATTGGTTTAAAACTAATAAAAACACCCCCTTAGGTCAACCGGGCGCACCCGGGCGTGGGCGGCCCCCGCTTCGACGTTGTCTCAGCTCAGCCCGTCCACCAGGTCGAAGAAGAAGTCCTGGCGGTTGGTGGTGTTGTAGCCGTACGGGTCCAGGTACAGCTGGAAGTTCTTGTGGCGCAGGGCGTAGCTGGGGTAGTTCACCGACTGGAACAGCACGTCGTTCGAGTACGGCGACTTCTGCGGGCAGAAGGTGGCGTCCTGCTGGAACAGCGAGCTGCCGTCGTTCCGCTCGGCGCGCAGCACGAAGTTCTGGTGCCGCAGGTACAACCCGTCATGCGTGGCGAAGGAGACACAGGAGCTGTTCGCCAGGCCCTTGACCAGCTTGAAGGAGGAGTCCTGGCGGGACTCGGAGCCGCCGGGCTGGTCGAGTTTCACGTAGCTGCCGCTCACGTGCCAGTAGCGGTCGGGGTAGTTGACCGAACGGACCGAGGTGAGACCGCCGGGCTGCTGACCCGAGCCGCCCGAACTGCCCGAACCACCTGAACTGCCGGAACCGCCTGAACCGCCCGAACTGCCCTTGCTGGGCGCGGCTTTGGTGGGCGCGCCCTTGGTGGGCTTGGTACTGGATGACGCGGCGTCGGTGGCGCCGTCGGGTCCCTTGGCGGACATGGACGGCGAGGTCGCCGACATCCCCGAGGTGCCCTTCGGTGCGCCGGCCGTACCCGACGCCGACGGCGAGGCGAAGGAGAGCAGCCCCGGGCCGTTGTCGGTGTTGCCGCTCGCGGTGGGGCCGGGCGAGGCCGTCTGGTCAGGGGTGTTGTGGCTGACGGCTATCGCCGTGACGCAGGCGACGACCGTGGCGATGGCCAGCGTGCCCGCCAGCCAGAGTCTTCGGGTTCCGGGTGCCCGGGAGGTGTCGGGGGCCCAGCCGTTCTCCCAGGCGGGGTGCGGCGGGGGTTGCGGGGTTATTTCTGGCATGCGTGTTTCCTCCAGCGGCGCCAAGGCAGCGGCCGGGGATGTGAGGGTGTGGTGGGTGAAGCGTGAAGCAAAGGTGGATCACAGAGGTGCACACACTAGTGGAGTAACGAGGCTGCGGGGAGTCGTTTCAGCTAGCGGTTTCTGTGAGAATTAAACATCTTCCTGTGGCGCACGGGAGGCCGAACGGCGATCTCGGTGCCTTCCGGGTTCCGGCTCGGGCGCGCGACGACCGTTTGCGCAGCTCCAGCGTCCTGATGGGAAGTGGCCGCCGCGGTGCGCCCGTTCGGGGGTGCGGGAAACCGTACGGCCGGTACCGGACTCCCTGCCCGCGCGGCACGACCGGACCACCGCTCCCGCCGGCGCCCTGGACGCCTCCCCGGAGGTCGGCCCGAGACAGCGACTGACGCCGCATCAGGTCAGGTCCGCCGATGCCGGGTTGGACGGCCGGCTCGCCCGCCACGGCTACGCAGCGGCCGGAGCCGTCCGGCCCGACCCGCCGTCCCGCCGAACCGCCCCACCGCCGCCGCGCCTTGGTCCCGCCCCACCGCCGCCGTGCCTTGGCCCCGCGCTGTGCGGCCCGCGCCGGGCGCCGGTTGCTCGCACGCGTGACCCGGCCGCGCGACCGGCACCGGTGGCGACGGCCTCGGCGCCGGCGCGCGGCGCCCGGCGGCGGCCCGTCCCTCCCGGCGGACGGCACGGTCCCGGCATGGTTGTGTACGCCCGTACGCATCGTTGCGTACACTCGTACACATGGGATATCTGACGCTCGCCGGCGCCATAGCCGCCGAGGTCGCCGCCACGACGGCGATGAAGTACGCCGACGGCTTCAGCAGACTCTGGCCTTCGCTGCTGACGGCGCTGGGATACGTCCTCTCGTTCCTGTTGCTGGCGAAGACGCTCCAGACCCTGTCGATCGGCACGGCGTACGCGATCTGGTCCGGGGTGGGCACCGCCGCCATCGCCGTGCTGGGCCTGCTCCTGTTCGGAGAGGCGCTGACCCTGGTCAAGGTGGCGGGGATCCTGCTGATCGTCGGCGGAGTGGTGGTCCTGAACCTGGGAGGCGCGCACTGATGCCCCGCCGTCACGACCCCGACCGGCGGCAGCGGATCATCGAGGCGGCGATCCGGGTCGTCGGCGAGAAGGGCCTCGCCGGTCTGAGTCATCGCACGGTCGCCGCCGAGGCCGACGTCCCGCTCGGCTCCACGACCTACCACTTCAAGACCCTCGACGAGCTCCTGGTCGCCGCCCTGCGCCAGGCGAACGAGGGGTTCGCCAAGGCGGTCGCCGCCTACGGAGACCTGGACGACCCCTCGACGGACCTCGCCGCCGCCCTCGCCCGGATCCTCGGCGACTGGCTGAGCGGTGACCGCACCTCCGTCGAGCTGGAGTACGAGCTCTACCTCGCCGCCCTGCGCCGTCCCGCCCTGCGGCCCGTCGCCGCCGAGTGGGCCGACGACCTCGCCGAACGGCTGGCGCGGCGCACCGACCCGGCCACGGCGCGGGCGCTGGCCGCGCTGATGGACGGGGTCTGCCTGCAGGTGCTGCTGACGGGGACGCCGTACGACGAGGGGTACGCGCGGCAGGCGCTGGCGCGGCTGATGCCCTGAGCGGGACGCGTCCGTCGCGCCCAGGGCGGCGCGCTCGCACCGACACGGTGGGCAAGCCGCCTGAGCGGTTCCGCCGCCGGCCACGGCACGGGCCGTCCGGCGCGTCGTCACGGCCCGCCCCCTGAGACGCACCGCACGCTGGTTCGCCTCCCCGGCCCCCGGCCGGTTAGGTTGCCCTCATGACCGACACGACTGCTCCTCGTTCCACCGGTGCCGCCGCGGCGGGCCTCGCCACGATCGCCGCCGACGGCACCGTTCTCGACACCTGGTTCCCCGCTCCCGCACTCCTGGCCGAGCCCGGCCCGTCCGGCACCGAGCGGCTGTCCGCGGAGAAGGCCGTGGAACTGCTCGGGGAGGGCGCCGCGAAGGCGCTCGGCCCGGACGCCCGCCGCGGTGTCGAGGTCGTCGCGGTCCGTACGGTCATCGCCTCCCTCGACGACAAGCCGCTCGACACCCACGACGCCTACCTGCGTCTGCACCTGCTCTCGCACCGCCTGGTGAAGCCGCACGGCCAGAGCCTGGACGGCATCTTCGGCCTGCTCGCCAACGTCGCCTGGACCTCCCTCGGCCCGGTCGCCGTCGACGACATCGAGAAGGTCCGGCTGAACGCCCGCGCCGAGGGCCTGCACCTCCAGGTGACCTCGATCGACAAGTTCCCGCGGATGACGGACTACGTCGTCCCGAAGGGCGTGCGCATCGCCGACGCCGACCGGGTCCGGCTCGGCGCGCACCTCTCCGAGGGCACCACCGTCATGCACGAGGGCTTCGTCAACTTCAACGCCGGCACCCTCGGCACCTCGATGGTCGAGGGCCGCATCTCGGCCGGTGTGGTGGTCGGCAACGGCTCCGACATCGGCGGCGGCGCCTCCACCATGGGCACCCTCTCCGGCGGCGGCAACGTCGTCATCGCCATCGGCGAGCGCTGCCTGGTCGGCGCCGAGGCGGGCGTCGGCATCGCCCTCGGCGACGAGTGCGTGGTCGAGGCCGGCCTCTACGTCACCGCGGGCACCCGCGTCACCATGCCCGACGGCCAGATCGTCAAGGCCCGCGAACTGAGCGGCGCCTCCCACATCCTCTTCCGCCGCAACTCGGTCACCGGCGCCGTCGAGGCCCGCCCGAACAACGCGGTCTGGGGCGGCCTGAACGAGATCCTGCACAGCCACAACTGACGCGCGCGCCTCGCTGTCGGGCTGAGCGCCCTCCCCGGTGGGAGGGCGCTCAGTCGTCGTGGGGCAGGGAGGCCCGGAACTGCGCCAACGCCGTGAAGTCGGCGTCCCGCAGGCCGAGCCGAGGGCTGACGTGGTGCAGCAGGGCCGGGCCGGGATGGTGGGCGCGGACGTACACGGTGTCCGGCGGGCTCTGTTCGTCGTCCACCCAGGCGAACGGGCGTCCCGCGGCGTAGGCCACGATCGCCTCCGTCTTCCAGTGGACGCCGTCCGGGCGCTCCGCGAGCAGACCCCGGCCGAAGTCGACGAAGGGCAGCTCGGGCAGGCCGACCACCGGGCCGATCCAGCGGTTGGCCCCGGCCGTCCAGGTGGTCGCCCAGCACAGCTCGTAACCGAGCGCCAGCAGCGCGGGGCCGTGCGACGGGTTCAGCCACACCCGCAGCGGGCGCCCCGGGCGGACGGTCGCCCTGATCGTCGTATAGCCCTCGGGACGCCGCTCCGGCTGCGCCGCGTACGGGTTGAGGGGGCCGTCGACGTCCAGGAACAGCAGGGGGCGGCTCACGGGGCCAACATACGGCAGCGGGCGCGCGGAGCGCCGGTGAACATTCTCGCGCCGGACAGGCATAGCGGCGCCGAGGCGCAGGCGTCACCACGGGTACAGGGCCCGGACACCAGGTGGGCCCGGGGGAAGCGAAGGTGACGATGGATGCGGAACTGCAGGAGACGTTCCGGGAATTCGTGGACAGCCGGTCCTCGGCGCTGCTGAGGACGGCCGTGCTGCTGACCGGAGGCGACCGGCACGCCGCCGAGGACCTGCTCCAGAACGCGCTGATCCGGGCGGCCGGCCGCTGGCAGCGCATCGACGAACCGGAGGCCTACGTACGGCAGGTCCTCTACCGGCAGCAGATCAGCCGCTGGCGGCTGAAATGGCGACGCCGCGAACTCACCGTCGCCGACCCACCGGAGAGCCAACCGGCCCCCGACGCCGCCGCCACCGCCGACCTGCGCCTCGTCCTGCGCGCGGCCCTGGCCCGGCTCACCGCCCGCCAGCGCACCGTCCTGGTCCTGCGCTATTTCGAGGACCTGCCCGAGGCCGACGTGGCCCGTCTCCTCGGCTGCTCCGTAGGCACCGTCCGGTCCACCACCCACCGTTCCCTGGCCCGGCTGCGCATCCTCGCCCCCGAGCTGGCCGCCCTCGCCCCGGACACCGGCCGTGACCAGCCGCCGTCCCGTGACCACTCGCCCGCGGAGGTGCGGCCGTGAACGTCGAGGAACTCCTGCGCGACGCGCTGCGTGACCAGGCCGCCGAACAGCCGCCGCCCCGCCCCGGGTTCGCCGGCCAGGTGCTGGCGGTCCGCCGGCGCCGCCGGGCCCGCCGGTTCGCCTCCGCCGCCGCGGCCACCGCGGCTGTGGTCGCCGTCGCGGTGGGCGTGCCGCTGCTCGACGGCGGCAAGGACGACGTACGGCCCGCCGGCGTCCTCGACCCCGGTGACACCCGAGCCCATCCCGACCAGTCGCCGCCGCGTGAGCTGATCCGGGCGGGCGACGCCACGATGGCCGCGTACTACACCACCGAGAACGTCCGGCAGACGGCCCGCCGGTCCCGCACCACCCGCACCTACTGGCTGCTGGACCAGCGCACCGGCCGCTACGAGAAGGACGCCCGCTGGTCGTTCGTCGCCGTCGCCCCGGGCCTGAAGACGGCCGCCGTGCTGGAGCGGACGATCCCCGCCCGGCGGATCGGCCTGCTCGACCTCACCACCGGCGAGGTGGCCCGCTGGATCCCCGTCCAGCGCGGAGTGGGCGGGCTCGCCTTCTCCCAGGACGGCCGCACACTGGTCGCGACGACCTACTCGGCCGATCCCGACGTGGTGACCAAGGCGGCGAACGACACGACCGGCACCGTCTTCTCCATGCCCGACGCCATGCCGCGCACCGGCTTCTACGCCTTCGACGTGGCTTCCGGGAAGGGCTCCTGGAGCGAGGTCGCCACCCCGCACGACAGCATGGGACTGCCCACGATCAACGTCCGCCAGGACTTCGCCCCCAGCCGCTCCGGCCAGTACGTCTGGACCGGCCTGACCGGCGAGCCCGGGACACGGTTCTACGACCTGCACGGCCGCCAGGTTCCCGCGCCGGCGGGCGAGCGGTATCTGAACTGGTTCGTCCAGGCGGGGCTGTCGCCCGACGGCAGGCGGGTCGCCGGAGACTTCGCCGGCAAGACGATGAAGACCTCCTCCTGGATCACCGACACCCGTACCGGCAGGAAGACCGAGGTGCACGGGCAGCAGCTGCTCGCCTGGGCCGACGACAGGTCCCTCGTCGCCTGGGACGTCGGCAAGGACGGCGGTGGCGAGTTCCACAACCGGCTGGTCCTGGTCACCGTCGGCAGCGACAGGACCGTCCCGCTCAGCGGTTTCCGCAAGGGTGACGACAGGGCCGCCGGCCGCTGGACGCCGGTCTTCGCCGAGACGCGCTGATCAGCCGGCCACCAGCTCCTGGTGGACCGCCCGCAGCCCGTCGGCCGCCTCCCGGCCGGCGGGCCGCAGTGGTGCCCGTACCGGTCCCGCCGGCAGGCCGAGCGCACCGAGCAGCGCCTTCGAGGTGACCGTGCCCGGCAGGCCCGCGGCCGTCATCGCCTCGATCAACGGGGTCGCCCGCGCCTGCAGTTCGGCGGCGCGGGCGGTGTCGCCGGCGTCGAAGGCGTCCAGGATCGCGGCCACGCGGGACGGGACGGCGTTGGCCACCGTGCTCACGCAGCCGGCCGCCCCCACCGCGTACAGGGCGAGGATGTGCTCGTCGCAGCCCGCGTAGTACGCCAGGTCCGTGCGGGCCAGCACCTTCTGGGTGCCGAGGAAGTCGTACGAGCAGTCCTTCACCGCCACGATCCGGGGGTGTGCGGCGAGCCGGATCAGCGTCCCGGGCTCGATCCGGGTGCCCGTGCGGCCCGGGATGTCGTACAGCATCACCGGCAGCCCGGTCGCGTCGGCCACCTCCAGGAAGTGCGCCTCCAGCGCGTCCTGCGGCGGTCTGCTGTAGTACGGGGAGACCACCAGCACCCCGTCCGCGCCCGCCTTCTCGGCCGCCCGCGCCAGCTCGACGGTGTGCAGGGTGTTCGCGGTGCCCACGCCGGCCACGAGCGGCACCCGGTCGCCCACCGCCTCCCGTACGGCCGCGATCAGCTCCGCCTTCTCGGCGTCCGAGGTGGTCGGCGACTCGCCGGTGGTGCCGTTCAGCACCAGGCCGTCGCAGCCCTCCGCCACCAGGTGCGCGGCCAGCAGCCGGGCGCCGTCGAGATCGAGCGCCCCGGCCTCGGTGAAAGGGGTGACCATCGCACAGAGCGTACGGCCGAACGGACGGGGCCGACCGGGCACACGGGGAGGACGGGGAACATGCGGTGCGTGGGCGGTGCCGGGTGTGTTCGTCATGGGGGTAGTCTCGGCAGTGCAAAGGCTTAGCTCTACTTAATTTTTCTTCCATGAATGTCTTAGGGATGCTAAGTCATTGCCAGTGTGCGGACCGAGGCCCTGTGTCCAACTCGGCCCTTCATGGGTCACTATGGGCAGGACGGTCACCGACAGCAGGTCATGGGTCATGGGAGGCACCATGAAGCTGGGCAAGGCACTGGCCACCGGAGTCGCCGAGGAGCGTCCGCTCGGCCACGGCGAAGCACCCGAACTCCCCGAACTGCCCGAACTCGCCGAAGACGGCGGCAGGAGCCGCGAAGTCCAGGGCGTGTCCGCGTCCGAAGAGGTCCCGGCCGCCCGATGAGGCCGTGGCTCCCGGCGGAACGCCCGACGGAGCCGCCGACCGGCTACAAGATCGCCCACCCGATGCTGTCCCAGGACGGCACGCGGGCCGGGTTCACCGGTGTGTCGCTGGGCGGCGCGCTGCCGTACGGAGTGCTGGACGACGCCTCCTGCGTCTACGGCAGACGGCACCGCCCGCCCGCGCGGCTGTGCGACTGCGGCTTTCACTGCGTGCACGACCGCGAGATTGCCGAGGACCTGCTCTGCACCGCCGAGCACCGGGCCGCCGTGCTGCTCGAAGTCTCCGTCCTCGGCGCCTACATCCGCTTCGAGCGCGGCTTCCGCTACGCCCGGCAGCGAGTGCGCACCGCCACCGTCGGGGCGTGCGCCTGCGGGGCGCCGGCCGTCGCGCTGGCCGACGCGGGCTGGGGCAGGCCCGGTTGGCGTGCCCTGTCGGCCGCCTGCGCCGGCTGCGTACGCGCGCGTGCCTCCGTATCGCTCGCCGGGTTCGCCCGGCTGGCGGGGGAGCGGCTGCGGGTGATCGCCGGGGGCGGGACCGGGGCGGCCTGGATGGCGGCCGACACCGGGCGGGCGGTGCCGGACGAGGTCCTCGGGGTGCCCGAACTGGTCGCGGAGGCGGCCCTGTTGCAGGCCCGCCTCGACTGGTTCCAGAGCCGGCTGGCCCAGCTCGGCGAGCGCGGGGAGCAGGGCTGAGACCGGCCGACCTGGGTATCCGGAGGTTCTGAAGCAGAGCGGACCGCCGAGGAGACCAGGAGGGGCAGGACCCATGACGAAGAGGACCGCACGTGGAACGGGGGCCCGACTGACGGACACCGCCGGTGCGTTGGCGGCCAAGGCCGACCTCAAGGGCCGTACCCAGGCCCGCGCCGCCGACCTCAAGGACAAGGCCGGAGCGCTGACCGTGCACCTGCGCGAGGGCGCGGCCAAGGCCGGTCACCAGGCCCAGGGCCGGGCGGTGAAGGGCGGCCACACGGCGCAGGAGCAGCTGACCAGGGCGCGGCACTCGTTCCAGGAGCGCGCGCTGCGGACCGGGCACGCCGTCCAGGAACGGGCGGGGCAGGCGGGGCAGCTGGCGTCCGAGAAGGCCGCGGTGGCGCAGGGCGCCGTCGAGGGCCGGCTCGCGCAGCCCGCCCGCATGGTCGCCCGAGCCGTTCTGCGGCACCGGGTGCCGGCACTGATCGCGGGCGCGCTCACCGCCGCGGTGGCCGTGGGTGTGCTGCGCAGGGGCCGCCGCGGCTGAGTTCCACCCCGACGGCTGCGTTCCGTCGGGGCCGCGCAGGTGGCATCCCCGAGGGCTCCACTCCACCGTCCACCGAAAACTCGATCCGCCTGGACAAAAAAAGTTTTCGGTGAGACGGTGGAGCCATGCTGGACGTCACCGTGATCGAGGACCCCGAGGCCGCGGCCGTGTCGCTGGACCCCGTACGGGCCAGGCTGCTCGCCGAGCTGGCCGGCGCGCCCGCGTCGGCCGCCATGCTGGCCGGCCGGGTCGGGCTGCCGCGGCAGAAGGTGAACTACCACCTGAAGGCGCTGGAGCGGCACGGCCTGGTCGAGCTGGCCGACGAGCGGCGCAAGGGCAACGTCACCGAGCGGCTGATGCGCGCGACCGCCGCGTCGTACGTCATCTCCCCGGCCGCCCTGTCCGCCGTACAGCCGGACCCGGACCGTTTCCGCGACCAGCTCTCCGCGCGCTGGCTGCTCGCGCTCGGCGCGCGTCTGGTGCGCGATGTCGGCATGCTGATCACAGGCGCCGCCAAGGCCCGCAAGCGTCTCGCGACCTACGCCCTGGACGGCGAGGTCCGCTTCGCCTCCGCCGCCGACCGCGCGGCCTTCGTGCAGGAGCTGACGGCCGGCGTGAGCGCGCTCATCCGCAAGTACGACGCACCCGACGCGGAAGGCGGCCGGGACCACCGGATCGTCGTCGGCGTCCATCCCACGGTCAAGGACCGGCCCACCCCCGAGCTGGAACAGTAGGCAGCAGGAGCCCCCTCATGTCCAAGGAATTCGAGATCGCCCGTGAGTTCGAGGTCGACGCCACGCCCGCAGAGGTGTGGGAGGCGATCACCCACGGGACCGGCGGCTATCTGTGGCCGATGCAGCCGCCCGAGCCCCGGGTCGGCGGCACGGCGGCCTTCGGGTCCACCGTCACCGCCTACGACCCGCCGCACCACCTGGTCACCCGCAGCGAGGACGTCGGTTTCCCGACCCAGAGCGCCAACCAGCTGGAGCATGTCATCGAGGAGCGCGAGGGCGGCCGTCGCGCCTGGGTGCGCTACGTGCACAGCGGCATCTTCACCGACGACTGGGACAACCAGTACGACGGCGCGAACCGGCACACCGACTTCTACCTGCACACCCTGCGCGAGTACCTCACCCACTTCGCGCCCCGCCCGGTGAGCTTCGCCCAGCTGAACGGGCCGGAGGCGTCCCAGGCGCCGGACGCCTTCACCGCCGTGGGCCGCGCCCTCGGCCTGCCGGACGACCTGGCCGCGGGCGCGAAGACGAGCGTCCGCGGGCCCGGCGGCCGTGCCCTGGACGCGGTGGTCGACTACCGCGACCCGTACTTCATCGGGCTGCACACCGAGGACGCCCTCGTGCGGTTCTTCGGGCGCAACCACTGGGGCGCCCCGGTCGGCATCAGCGTCCACGACTTCGCGCCGGACGCCGACGCCGAGGCGAACGAGACCGCCTGGCAGGACTGGCTGAACGGCGTGTTCGGCCAGTCCTGAGCCGAGGCCGCCCGGTTACGGGCGGAAGCGCAGCACCTGCGGGTCGTGGTCGCTGATCTGGTCGTGGAACTCCGAGTTGATGTGCACGCTGTCGTACACGAAGTCGCCGTTGCCGCGGATCTGCTTGCTGATCAGGATCTGGTCCAGGACCTGCTCGTTGCCCTGGTAGTCGTAGGTGTAGCGCTCCTTGGTGGGCAGCGACTGGATCGCCGACCAGAGCGCGCCACCCTTCTCCAGGATCCTGGTGGTGCCGGAGAAGTCGAAGTCGTTCATGTCGCCGAGCGCGATGACCTCGGCATCCTTCTGGACGTCGAGGATCTTCTTGACGAACGCGTTGACCAGCGTCGCCTGCGCGTGGCGCTGGGTCTCCGAGCTGCGCACCACCGGCTGGTACTGCGAGGTCAGCCCCTGGTCGCCGCCCTTGGAGTTCAGGTGGTTGGCGATCACGAAGACCGTCTTGCCGTGGAAGACGAACTCGCCGGCGAGCGGCTTGCGGCTGCTCGTCCAGGCGGAGTTCGCCGGCTCGACACGGCCGGGGGAGGCCGTCAGCTGGGCCTTGCCGTGCACCTTGGTGACGCCCACCGCGGTGGTGGAGTCGCCGCCCGCGCGGTCGACGAAGGACACCCGCTGCGGGTTGAAGAGGAAGACCTGGCGGATGTTGCCGCCGGGCTCGCCGCCGTCCTGGTCGTTGACCGGGTTGATGGAACGCCACTGGTACGTCGGGCCGCCGGCCGCGACGATCGCGTCGATCAGCTTGTTCACCGTCACGTCGGCGGCGACCGTGCCGTCGTCCGTCGCGCCGTTGTTGTCCTGGATCTCCTCCAGGGACACGATGTCGGGCGACTGGAGGTTGTGCACGATCGCGGCCGCGTGGGCGGCGAAGGTGCCGTCGGAGGGGTCGAGGTTCTCGACGTTGTAGGTCGCCACCGCCAGCTCGCCGGGCGACTGCTTCTTCGTCGTCTCGCGCTGCAGGCCGCCGCTCTTCAGGGTGCCCAGCGTGTTCGCGACCAGGGTGTAGCCGCCGTACTGGTTGTAGTCCATCGGGCCGGTCGTGGCGCCGGTCAGGGTGTCGCCGACGTTCGCCGCCGGGAAGGCCGCGGCCGAGCCGAGGGACTGGATCTGCAGCCGGCCGGTGTTCTGGTCGCGGTAGGTGCGGTAGAGCGAGCCGCCGCGGTCGGTGCGGTTCTCGTGCGGCTTCACCGTGACCCACAGCTCCGCGTAGGGGTCGGTGGCGGTGACCACGCGAGCGTCCTTGACCTGGACGTTCATGCCCTCCAGGGACTCGTAGTAGTCCAGGGCGTACTTCTTGGGCTGCAGCGTCAGGCCGTTGATCGAGTTGCTCGCGGCCGGGTCGCCCGCCGGGGTGTACGCGCTCGGCACCGACTTCTTGTCGATCACGACCGGCGCCGGTACCGCGTTGCCCGTGGAGACGGTGGTGACCGTCGGCTTGGTGATCTCGGTCAGCGACTGGTTGCCGGTGGAGGCGCCGCCCGGGACGAACTCGGAGACCGTGCCGGTGACCTTGACGGAGTCGCCGACCGTGACCTTCGGGGTGGAGCTGGTGAAGACGAAGACGCCCTCGCTGGTGGCCGGGTTGTCGTCCGGCGTCGGATCCTGGATCCAGAAACCTCTGGAGGAGCCGTAGGTGCGCGTGGCCGTGACGATGCCGGGGACGTCCGTCACCTTCTGGCCGGCGTACGGAGATATGCGCGTGGTGCCCTGGACGTCGTGGATGCGCAGCCCGTCGGCCTGGGCGGGCGAGGTGAGGGCGACGGTGGACGCCGCGCTGCAGACGGCGGCGACGGTGAGCGCGGCGAGACGCGCGGAAGACCTGCTCGGCAAGGGAATCCCTCCGGGGACATCGGAAGCCGGGACAAGGGCGGTTTATGGAGCGTTCATGACACGTTCATGTATGCCATGTGACGCTGATGTGACACGCGTAGATGCACAGTGAACAGTTGCCCCCCGATTTCTACGCGCGTCAATCTCCTGTGTTCTCAGGCCAGTTGTCAAGGTTTCAGCCATGTACGGGGCCGGACGGAGAGATGAACCGGGCGGCATGGGTGGAAATCCGTCTAGGCTGAGCGGCTGAGCCGTACGGCGTCCACGTGGTCGTACGGCCGTCGGTACGGTGTCCATGTCGCCGTACGACCGTTGAGGCGTCCGAGGAGAACCAGCCGATGTCTGACAGCGCCCCCCTGCCGCCGGTGCGGTTGCGTTCCGAAGCGGAGCTGGCGCACGCCGCGCTGTCCACCCCGTTGCTCGCCAGGGCCGCCCGGCTCGCCCGCTGGGCCGGCCCCGACACCCGCGTGGACGCCGGAGGCGAGCTGGTCGAGGAGCAGCTCCCGGCCGCCGCCGAGGCGCTCGGGCTCACCGGAGACGACGCCGCCGCCCATGCCGGTGAGGCCTGGCGGGTCGCCGTGGACACCGGGCTCGTCCGGATCGCCGACGAGGAGGCCGGGACGGTGGCGGCGGGGGACGAGCTGGCCCTGCTCACCGGGGGCTCGCCGCACGACGTCCTCGCGGTGTGGCAGGCCGCGCTGGAGACGGTGATCGCCGACGCGAGCGTGCCCGACGTGGACGGCATCGTCGATGCCCTCGACCGGGGCGGCGAGGTCGATTTCCCGTCACTCGGCTGGGACCCCGAGGCGGAGGCGGAGTTCCTCGACGGCGTCCTGGGCAATCTGTACCTGCTGACCGTGAGCGAGGGTGGCCCCGGCGAGGCGCCGGTCCCGCTGCCCGCGCTCGCCGCGTCGATGCTCGTGCCCAGCGGCATGGGGGAGCCCAGCAACGACGTCCTGGAGCAGGTCTCCGACGCGATGATGCGCCTCGACGACCAGTTCCGGCTGCTGGAGCCGGTCGGGCTCGTGGAGTACCAGCCGGTCGACGAGGCGCTGATGGCCGACGCGGAGGAGGAGCCGGCCACGGGGCCGGTCGAGGTGGCCGACGTCTCCCGGTACGGCATGGTGCGGCTCACCCCGCTCGGCGCCTACGGGCTGCGGGCACGGCTGCTGGAGGCCGGCTTCGAGGCGCCGGCGGTCGGGGAGCTCGCCGACAAGGGCGCGGACGCGCTGCTCGACGGCACTGCCGCGTTCCCGCAGGCGGCCGCGCAGGCCGAGACCGAGCAGTGGCTGGCCCGCCGCGAGACCCTCGCCGCGGCCCGCGAGCTGCTGGCCGCCGCGCGCGGCGCGGACGCGGGCGCCCCGCTGCGGCGGCTGCGCTGCCAGCAGGCGCTGTCCCTGCTCGGCCCCGAGGCCGAGCCCGCCCTGCGCGAGGTCCTCGACGACGCCGAGCTGGGCGGCCTGGCGCGGGTCTGGCTGGCCGAACGCGGTGCCGACGACGTGCCGGCGCCCTCCGAGGACATGATCTTCTGGCTGACCATCGACACGGTGGCGGCGCAGCTGGCCGCCGAAGGGAACTCCGAGGAGCTCCAGGCCCTGGTGGAGGGCCTCGCCCGGCAGCACAGCGGGTTCTTCGCCCAGGCCTGGCGGGTGGGCCACCCCGACACGGCCGACGTCCTGGAGGCGATGGGCCGCCTCCACCCGGACAAGAAGGTGGCGAAGGAAGCCCGCAAGGCGGCGTTCAAGGCGCGGTCGCAGCACGGGGGGTAGGGGGGCCGGAGGGGGCGTGCGGGCGGGAGGCCGGGCATCGCCGCGCACCGCGCTCGGGGCTGAGCGCCGTCGCGGCGGGGATGAACGAAGGCGCCGCCCGTGCGGCGGTCGCGGGAACCGCCGTCCTTCGTGGGCCACGGCCACCACGGCGTCGGTCACCCGCGCCCGCAAGCTGGAGGGCATGTGGTGAGGCGACGGCGGCGGGTACATCGTCTCCTCGTACGCCCGCGCGGAGAGCCCCGTCCAGTACGACGGCTCGGTGTGGTTCTACGACCCCAAGCGCCGCACCCTCACGCTGGAGGTCCGCATCGGCGTCAACCCGGACCCGTCCGCCGAGGGCGACTTCGACGGTCCCGACAATCACCGTCTCCCCGTACGGGGGTCTGGTCATCGCCGGGACGGCGAGGGCCTCCAGCACCTGTTCGGCGCCACCGACAGCGGCCGCACCTACCCCATCGCCCGCAACGAACTGAACATCGGCACCGAAGACGAGCCCGAGTACAGCGAGTTCACCGGCGTCACCTTCTCGCCCGACGGCCGGACCCTGTACGCCAACATCCAGACTCCGGGCATCATGCTCGCGATCACCGGGCCGTGGAAGCGGCAGCAGCGCGGATGGCCGAGCCGCTCGTCACCGACCTGGAACCGTGGCGGCCGCCGGGTCCGCCACGGCCCGTCCGGAAAGGGCACCAAGCACACCTTCGGCGGCCTCCCGGACGCGGGCCGGTCGCGCTCTTGTCTGCGGGCGCCACTGATATCTAACATGTCAGTCCATGGAAGCCCTCCGGCCCGTCCCCCGCACCCTGCTCCGGGACCGTGCCTACGCCGAGATCCGGGACGCCATCGTCGCCGGCGAGATCGAGCCCGGGGCGGTGGTGCGTGACGCCGAGTTCGCGGAGCGGCTCGGGCTGTCCCGGGCGCCCGTGCGGGAGGCGTTCGCGCGCCTCGTCGACGAGGGGCTCCTGGAGAGCAAGCCGCAGAGCTACACCAGGGTCACCCCGGTGGTCGCCGCCGACGTACGGGACGCGGCGGCCGTGGTCGGTGCCATGCACGAGCTGGTCACCCGGGCCGCCGTCCCCCGGCTGCGGGCCGCCGACCTCGACGTGATGCGGGCGGCCAACGACCGGTTCGCCGCCGCCGTCCGCACCGGTGACGTGGACGAGGCCCTGCGCGCCGACGACGCACTGCACGACGTCCTGGTCCGGGTGGCGGCCAACCGCGCCGCCGCCGCCACCGTCGCCCGCTACACCCCCCTCATCCGCCGCCTGGAGCGCCGCCGCTTCGGCGAGGGCGGCTCCTGCCGCTCGGCCGGCCTGCACGAACGGCTCATCGAGGCGTGCGCGGCCGGCGACACGGAGAAAGCGGTCCGGGTCACGGCCGACATCTGGCGCACCCTGTCCGACCTGGCCGATGCCGACACCACCGACTGACCACGCCACCAGGAGGCGCCCCATGTCCCCGTCGCTGGGTTCCTACGACCGCTACCCCCTCCTCTTCGGCCCCTCGCCCGTGCACCCCCTGGAGCGCCTCACCGCCCACCTCGGCGGCGCCGCGCTGTGGGCGAAGCGGGAGGACTGCAACTCCGGCATCGCGTACGGCGGGAACAAGACGCGCAAGCTGGAGTACCTGGTCGCGGACGCGCTCGCGAAGGGCTGCGACACCCTGGTCTCCATCGGCGGGGTGCAGTCCAACCACACCCGCCAGGTCGCCGCCGTCGCCGCCCGTGCCGGGCTCAAGTGCGTGCTGGTCCAGGAGAGCTGGGTGGACTGGCCGGACTCCGTGTACGACAAGGTCGGCAACATCCTCATCAGCAGGCTGGCCGGCGCCGACGTACGCCTGGTCCGGGCCGGGTTCGGCATCGGTTTCAAGGAGAGCTGGGAGCTGGCGCTGCGCGAGGTCGAGGAGGCGGGCGGCAAGCCGTACGCCATCCCGGCCGGCGCCTCCGACCATCCGCTCGGCGGCCTGGGCTTCGCGGGCTGGGCATACGAGGTCGCCGCACAGGAACAGCAGCTGGGCGTCTTCTTCGACACGGTCGTCGTCTGCTCCGTGACCGGCTCGACGCAGGCCGGCATGGTCGCCGGCTTCGCCGCGCTGCAGGAGGCGGGCGGCCGTGAGCGCCGCGTCATCGGCATCGACGCCTCCGCCAAGCCCGCCGAGACCCGCGAACAGGTCGCCCGCATCGCCCGGCGGACCGGCGAACTGATCGGCGTCAAGGGCGAGCTGACCGTGGAGCTGGACGACCGCTACCACGCCGGCGTCTACGGCGTCCCGGACGACACCACCCTCGCGGCGATGCGCCTCGCCGCCCGCACCGAGGGCATGGTCACCGACCCGGTGTACGAGGGGAAGTCGATGGCGGGGATGGTGGACCTGGTCGAGCGGGGCGAGATCCCCGCCGACTCCACGGTCCTCTACGCCCACCTGGGCGGCCAGCCCGCGTTGAACGCCTACAGCGCCTTGTTCTAGACGCCTTGCCCAACGCCCGCCGACGTACGCCGGCTGCCGGCCGGGGTGGCCATGTCCGATAAATTACCGGGTTTCTTGCAGAAAGCCCCGGCGTTCACGCCGGGGATGAATGCATCTCAAGGCTGCTCTGACGTGCACGTGAGAGCGGATGTTTTTGC
>NZ_JBFAXI010000141.1:0-16112 GCF_040680735.1 Streptomyces sp. NPDC051987
GAATCCCCCACTCCGCCGCCCCCCCCCTCTTGTCGGGGGAGCCCCCCGCGAAGGGGGCCGCGGACCCCGCGCCCCCCCCCCGGTTCAACACCGGGGGGGGCCGTCGACGTACTCTGCGAGCCTGGTGGGCGCGGACGGTTTCGAACCGCCGACATCCTGCTTGTAAGGCAGGCGCTCTACCCCTGAGCTACGCACCCGAGACGAGTCGACAGCCTACATCGTCCAGGGCGCCGCCCCGCAATTGCGTTCTCCGGCACGGGCGGCACGCCTCGCCGGAGGATCCGAAGTGATCGAGCGAACGGCGAACTGACCGGCCCGTGTGTTCGTCTGTCACGGGTGGGAGAATGATTCCACCGCCCGCGCACAGGGCGTACCGCGGCACGGGAGAGGGATGTGACGGCGAGAACGGCGACACCCGGGCAGTCGTATGCGCCTCCCCCGCCACCCCGGCGCGCTGCCACCGCCGCTCTCCGGGACGCCGTCGCCCTCATGGGTCTGCCGCTGGTGGCCGCTCTCGTGCTGCCCGCGGCGTTCGCCGGTGGCGGGACCCGGCGGTGGTTCGGGGGGCGGGCCGAGAGCCAGCGGGCCGAGGCCCAGGCCGCGAAGGACGCCGCCGCGGCCGCCTTCTACGAGCTGGACACCGCCCAGCGGGATCTGCGGATCTCCATAGAGACCATCTCCGCCGTCGACGACTCGCCGGCCGCCCGTCGTGCCGTCTCCGACTTCGCGGCGCTGGGGCAGCGGATCGACGACGTGAGCGATCGGTACATCCAGGCCATCGACGCCTACGACCTGGACCGGGACGACCTGGAGGCCGCCGCCGCGTCGCGCGCCCGGGGCGAGATCACCCGCGCCAAGGACGAACTGGTCGGGGTCAAGCGGGAGCTCGACCGGTTCGGGGAGTCGCTCGGGCCGCTGCTCGGCAAGGCCGAGACGCAGCTGGCCCGGCTCGCGCCCGCCGTGGAGCGGGCCCGGCAGGCGCTGCTGGCGGCCAGCAACGCGCTGGACGCCGTACGGAGGACACCGCTGCGGGCCGATGACCTCGCGGCCCGGCTGGCCGCGCTCTCTCCCGAGCTGACCAAGCTCAACCAGGGGGCCGGACAGCACGGTGCGCAGGCCACGCTGGAGCGGGCCGGGCGGGTGCAGCGGGAGGCCGAGGCGATCCGGGTCGAGGCGGAGCGGCTGCCGGAGAAGGCCGCCGAGATCGACCACCGGCTGGTGAGCCTGCGGACGCGCGCGCAGGCGCTGACCACCCGGGCCGGACAGGTCGATCCGGTCCTCAGCGAGCTGCGGCGGCGGTTCGCGGCGGCCTGCTGGCAGGATCTTCAGCAGGTGCCCGAGCAGGCCGCCCAGAACGTCCGGCAGGCCGAGCTGAAGCTGCGGGAGGCACAGGCCGCGCGGGACGCGCAGCAGTGGGCCGAGGCCACCTCGCTGCTGTCCACCGTGCGGGCACTGCTGAACAGCACCGACGAGGCGGTGTCGGCGGCCGGTGACCGGCTGAGCCGTCTGAACGCCGTACAGAAGGACCCGCAGCAGGAGGTCGAGCGGACCCGGTTCGCGATCCGGGACGCGCAGCGGCTGGCGATGTCGGGGCGGACCAGTCCCGATCCACGGCACGCCCGCCCGCTGGACGACGCGGTGGCGCGGCTGGACCGTGCGGTGGAGTCGCTGCAGGGGCGGCACCCGGACTACTGGCACTTCCTGACGGAGACGGAAGCGGTACGGCGGTCGGTCGCGCAGGTGGTCGCGCGGATCCGGGAGGACCGGGGCACCGGCGGTCACTGAGGCGTTTGCCGAAGGGCCGTCGCGGGCGGATATTGGGTAGCGTTCCGCATTCGACACCAGGAGGCGGAGATGGCCTCACACGTCACGCACTCGGGGACGCGGCGAAAGAAGATCGACTTCGACGAGGCGCTGCCCGTCGACCACCGTCTGAACCGGGTCTACCGGATCGGGGCGGGCCTGATGGGCCTGTTCCTGGTGGCTTTCGGCATCCTCGGGCTCATCCGCCACATCGGTTACTTCGACACCGGCGCGAACACCGCGATCGGCCTGAACACGAACGGCGCGCTGAGCGTGCTGTCGGTCTGTGTCGGGTTGCTGCTCTTCGTCGGCATGGTGATCGGCGGGAACTTCGCGTCCACGCTGAACATGGTCCTCGGCGTGCTCTTCATCCTGAACGGCTTCCTGTTCCTGGGCCTGCTCGACACCGACTCGAACTTCCTGGCCTTCCGGATCCAGAACGTCCTGTTCAGTTTCGTCGTGGGCCTGGTGCTGATGGTGTTCGGGATGTACGGCCGGGTGAGCACGAACCTGCCCCACGACAACCCGTACTGGCGGGCCCGCCACCCCGAGGCGGAGCGGCGGCCCGAATCGCTGGAGACGTGAGGTTCAACGAGGTTGGCGCCGCGCCCTGAGCTCCAGCAGGATCGCGATGACCAGCGGTACCAGGCCCACCGCGGTCAGCAGCAGCCCGACCGCGGGTGCGGCACCCAGCAGCCTGGGCAGGATCGTCAGCATTCCCCACAGGCCCACCAGCAGCTGGACCACAGGGGGATTGCGCACTCCTGCCCCGGCGGACGGCGCCTTCCGGTGCCGGGCCCGTACCAGGCCGATCCCGCCGGCCAGACCCACGGCGGCCAGCGCGACGCAGGCGATCCACAGCACGAGCGTCGTCGCACTGCCCATCGGGACTCCTCTCGTTCTCACGGCGGACCGGCGCCCTGCGGGGCGGTGGGCGTGGCCCCCGCCCCGCAGGGTCGGACGATCACCGGTGCCGTCGGACGATCACTGGTGCCAGACGTATCCCCCGGACGGGACCCACTTGTAGTGCCATCCGAACCACCACCACTGGAAGTGGTAGAACCACATCTCGATGTAGATGCCTCGGTTGTGCCCGGCGTCATCGATGTGGCTGAGTGCGTACGCGCTCATCCCCAGGATGGCGCCGATCACGGCGCACACGGCTCCGGTCCCGGCGCCGACGACGGTGACGAAGGACGCCGCACCCGCTGCCGCGCACACGCCCGCCGCTCCGACACCGTCCCACATGGTGTCGATGAGCATCCGGGTCCGGTACTCGCTGAGGTACAGGTCGCACGTCTTCCAACGGCCGGACCGGGAGCAGTAGATGCCGTTGCGGTTGCCTCGGGTGCCGTCCAGGTCGAACCCCGTGGTGGGGTTCTGATTGACATAGTCGTACGCGGTGGCTGATCCCTGGAAGACCGGGTCGGTCTGGAGGAAGCGGCCGAGTGACGGGTTGTACAGGCGGGCGCCCATGAGGATGTCGCCCGAGGGCGTCTCGCTGGAGCGCTGCTTGCCGCCCAGCCAGCCGTAGCGCGAGGTGCTGGTACCGGCGAGCGGTGTGCCGTACTCGTCGGCCGCCATCACCAGGACCGGGGTGGCGTTGTCGTTGATGGGCAACACCATGTTGACGTCACCGTGCAGATTGGTGAGTTCCAGCAGGATGTCGCCCTTCGCCGACGAGTAGACGGCGCTGAGGTCTCCGGCGAGGTCGCTGACGTCGCGCGTGTATGCGCCCGAGCCCTCGTTCGTCCAGGAAGGCGAGTCCGAGGTGCCGTCGTAGTGGTTGGTGCGGACGGCGGTCTGGGCCCAGCTGCCGGATGTGCTGGTCTCCGAGGTGGAGGACCGGCTCCGCCCCAGCGGGTCCAGCTGCCAGGTGACGCGGCTGGTGCCGGACGTCTGCTGGTAGGCCAGGTCGTTGGCGTAGTACGCGGTCGTGGTCCCGCTCGGCTCGGCGGTCGTGCGGCCGAGGGCGTCGTAGGTGTAACCGCTGTCGACCAGCCGGTCGGCGCTGTCGTAGGTGTGGCCGACCGTGGTTCCGCCGCTGGTGGGGCACGCCGCCTTGGCGGCGCCGACGGCCGTGGTCAGACCCGTGCGGTTGGAGTTCTTGTCGAAGGCGTAGTGCCGCGTGGTGCAGGTGCTGGTCGCGCCGGTGGTGGCGCTGGTGGTGAGGACGGTCTGGCTGACGTCCGAGAGGCGCTCCGCGGCGTCGTACGCGTACGTGTCGCTGACGCCGAGGCCACCGGTGGTGGACTGGGCCCGGCTGACCTCGAGCCCGGTTCCGGAGTACCCCGCCTGATCGGAGAGGAGCACGTTCCCGTTCGCGTCGGTGTAGACCCGGGAGGTGGGCTGTCCGGTCTCGTCCGTGGTGACCTTGAGGGTGATCGACCCGGGCAGGGACTCCGTGCTCAGGTTGCCGTCGGCGTCATAGGTGGCGCTGAAGGCACCGGCGTTGGAGTCGGTCTGCGTCGTCGGCACACCGCGCGGGTCCTTGCTGGTGTCGTAGGTGTAGGTGGTGGTCGACGGCGCCGAGTCGCTGGTCTTCGTGGGGCGGCCCAGGGCGTCGTACTGAACCGTGGCGGTGTTCGCGTCCGCGTCGGTCGAGGACATCGCACGGCCGAGTTGGTCGTAACTCATGGTGGCCGCGGCACCATCCGGCGTGGACACCTTCGCCACCTGGCCGTTGCTCGTGTTGTACGCCGTGGTCGTCGTCTGCACGGCCTGGCCGACACCGCCGGAGACGGCGACCGTGCTCTTACGGCCCGCCGTGTCGTAGGTGATGGTGGTGGTGCGGGTGACGCCGTTGGCGGTCTGGGTCTGCGTGCTCGGCTGGCCGTACAGGTTGTACGTGGTCGTGGTGGTGACCCGCTGGCTCGGGTTGGAGCCGCCACCTGTGATGGCTCCGGCGGGCGCGGTCTGGCAGACCAGGCCGGCCCACTCGGGGTGGCCTCCGCAGGGACTGCTTCCGGTGGCGGTGTAGTAGGTGGTCGTGGTGGTGCCCGCGTCGGAACCGGTCGAAGAGGGCTGGGCGTTGGACGTCACGTCACCGGCGGAGTTGTACCCCGTCACGGTGGTGATCGCCAGACCTGCCGGGTCGACCGTGATCCTGGTCGGCTGTCCCAGCGTCCAGTCGTAGGTGGTCCTGGTGGTGCGGGTGTCCGCGTCCGTGGCGTAGCCCGCGATGGTGCTGCCGGTGACGGCCGTGGTCACCAGGCCGGACGCGTTCGCGGAGCCGTCGGTGGGACGGCCTTCGTCGTAGATGTTGTGGGTGTGGGTCCGGGCGGCGACCACGGAGCCGGCCGCACGGGCGGCGCTGGCGCCCGAGGCGGCCAGTGCGTGCTCCAGGGTGACTTGGTGGAGCGGACCGTAGCTGTCGGTCAGCAGTTGGCCGCTGCTGTCGCGGACGTTCACCGTGGACAGCAAGTTGGCGCGCTGCGCCGTGGTCATCGAGGCCAGTCCGAGGACGTTGAGCTCGGTGTTGGTGCTCGGCGCCAGGGCGAGTTCGCGGTTGGCGGCGCTGAGCCGGCGCGCGGGGTTCCCGAGGGCGTCGTAGTCGGTGGTGGTGATGTGCCCACCGGGAGCCGCGGTGTTGGACTCGCGCCCGTTGACGTCCAGGTAGTGGATCTCGGCGCGGGTGTACGAGCTGGAGGTGAGGTTTCCGGACCCCGTGTTGGAGGTGGGAACCTGGTCGGGCGGGAAGACCGCCGTGGCGTCGGTCGGGGCGTCGGACTGGGCCAGGGAGGCCACGTCCGAGGCACCCATCGCGTAGGGGCCGCCCGCCGAGGTGGTGAGGGGCACGTCGTAGACGACGGTGGTGGTCGCCGTGCCGTTGGTCGACGACGCGGAGCCCGGGGTGAGGGTCGGGCGGGAGACGCTCAGCAGGCGTCCCGCGTTGGTGTCGCCGTTGGTGCCCGCAGTGCCGTAGGTGAACGTCCAGGGGAGCTGGCCCGGAGGCGTCAGCGTGGCCACCCGGCCGGCCGAGGTGTAGGTGTACGCGGTCACGAGGTTGGGCGTGATCTGCGGGTTCCACTCCTGGCGGAGGGCCCCGGTGGAGTCGTACGCGTACTGCGCGACGGTCTTGGAGGTCTCCGTGCCCGTGGCCGGGTCGGTGGCCCACATGACGATCATGCTGACCTGGCCGGCGTAGTCACCGAACGTCCCGCTGGTCGTGCCCGTCGCGGTGGTCGCGGTGGCGTAGCTGAGCTGCAGGACCCGGCAGCCCACTGCCGGCGTCGCCGGGGTGAGGCAGGACGCGTTGGTGTCGGAGATCGCGGACGTGGGCGCGGCCATCCGGGCCAGGCGCATCGTGGTGGTGCCGCCGCTGGTCACGGAGTCGAAGCGGTAGCGCACCGAGGTGCCGCTGCCCGCCGGGCTCGTCGAAGCGACGGCCCACACTCCGGCCGTGGTGGAGGACTTGGCGAAGACCGTCGTCGTCCCCGAGGTGTCGGTCAGCGTGTAGGTGTTCGCGGAGCTGCTGTAGCTCAGTGTGTACGCTTCGGCGCCGGGCTCCGGGGTCCAGGACCCGCTGCTGTTCTTGGTGAACGAGATCTGCGAGCCGGCCGAGCCGACCAGTTCCACGGCGGTGGAGGTCACCGGACGGATCTCGGTGAAGTCCGTCATCGCCGTCGCGGAGGCACCCGCCAGTTGCCAGCCCGGCCCGAAGGGCGCGACCTGACCGGCCGGCGGGGTCCCCTGGGGACTGCGGGAATCCAGCGTCTGGCCGACCGACATGCCGAAGACGGTGGTCTCCGGGCCGGACAGGGTGTAGTTGCCGGTCGACAGGTTGAGCGTGCCCGGACCGACCGAGGCACTGGCGGTCTGGGTGGCCGCGCGGTCCAGGGTGACGGTCACCGCGGAGGTGTCGTGGCTCGCCGAGGACGTGTCCGTGAACTCGGCACGGACCTGGACCGAGCCGTCGTCGCCCAGCGTGCTGGAGACGTCCCAGACGAGCGGTGACGAGGCACCGCTGGTGACGGCCACCGGCCAGCTGCTCACGGCCTTGCCGCCGGACGTCACGTCCCCCACCGGGATGGTGGTCCAGCTGTCCGCGGCGGACCGCCGGTACTGGAACTTCACCGACTGCCAGGTCGACGACGCCGCGGCGGCGGTGAGCGTGACGCGCCGCGCGGTCCTGGTGCCGTCGGTGGGCGAGGTGACTGCGCCGTTGCCCGCGTTGAAGCTGTAGACCGTCGGCGCGGACAGGTTGCCGGCGTTGTCGCGGGTGGCGACGGTCAGCGTGTGCGGGCCGTCCGCGGGTGGGGTGACGTTGACGCTCACGGCGCTGCCGGTGGTCGCCACGGAGTTCTGGGCACCGGAGTCGAGCTGCCAGACGACGCCGGAGGTGTCCGTGCCGCCGGAGGGCGGGGTGAGGGTGAACGCGCCGCTCTGTCCGGCCCCCTTGGCCCAGCCGCCGGAGGGGTAGTCCGTGGAGGCGACCGTCGGCGCGCCGGGCTTGGTGGTGTCGACCGTGAAGACCAGTCCGTTCGGCACGGTCTGGCGGGACCACAGTGAGCCGTCGTACCCGTAGGGCCACGCGGTGTAGGTGTGACCGTTGACCAGCGTCCCGGACGGGACGGAGGCGCTGGAGATGCCTCCGGAGGCGGTCCAGCTGCCGTTGAGGTTGGAGATGACCTTGGTGTTGCCGCCACCGGTGGTGTCGTAGACGTTCCACTGGGCCATCACGTTGCCGCCGTCCGCGTCGGTGATGGCCGACTGGAGCTGCGGGGTGGTCGTGTTGGTGAAGAGCGTGGTGGTGGAACCGGAGACCGAGGAGACACCGGGCGCCACCGTGGGGGCGGACGGCATCGGGTAGGAGTTGTAGGTCACCGACAGGTAGGGCACGTTGGCGGAGGCGTTGGCCGAGTAGAAGCGCTTCCAGCTGTTGCTGTCCGTCTCGTCGGACGCCCTCAGACCGAAGTAGGCGACGTCGTAACCGTTGTCACCGGCGTACTGGAGGAAGGTCGAGGGGTCGATGGAGACCCAACCGGCCGGGCTGGAGGTGGTGCAGTCGCTGGAGTAGCCCTTGGTCTGGGAGGTCGTGGCGTACTTCGACTTCCAGACGGGCTGGTTCGACCAGACCGTGTCCGTGGAGGACTCGCCGGACTCCCACAGTTCCCACGGCGACTGGACGCAGCCGCCGGCCCAGTACTCGTAGAGGTTCAGCGCCGAGGACAGGATCTGCGTGTTGTCGAGCGGGAGGACCGGGAACTCCAGGAACGAGCGGGCGACGTCCGTGCCGCCGTCGTAGGTGCCCACCTTCAGGTCGGTGGACGTGTACTCGGGGGTCGTGTCGGTGTTCTCCACGAACGTGTCCAGCAGGGGGGAGAGGCTCGTGGAAGGGTCGACCGTGACCGGGTACTGCGTGTTGGGGTCGGCCAGGAACTTCGCGTCCGGAGTCAGAGTGAGATTCACGGTGTCACCGGACTGGGACATGGCCATCTTCACCCGGGCACGATGCGGGTGCTCCAGGGACTTGGCGTCGACCTGCGCGTCCCACATCACCGGCGCCGGTATGGTGCCGGCGACCTTGCCGTGGGCGTCGGTGAAGGTGATCGAGCCGTTCTTGCGCTGCTTGGCCGTCAGCCCCTTCGCGGACACGGGAATGGTCACCGCGTAACCGGCCTTGGGGCGCGACTTGAGGATGACGCTCTCCTCGAAGCCGGTGCGCGTCGCCTGCACGGTCACGTCCGCGCCCGGCGTGACGTTCGCGTACGTGGCGGTGGCGCCCTTGACGGACGGCTTGGGAAGCGTGCCCTTCCAGCCGACCGCGACCCGGTGCTTGCCCGCACCCACGTCCGCGAGCACGACGTTCTTGCCACCGGGCGCGAGAACCAGGCCGTTCGGCTGGGCCGCCGGGGCGACGGAGCCGTCGGCGTCGACGTGCAGGGCCGTGTCGACGTCGACCCATTTCCCGGCCCGCTTGAAGCGGACCGGCGCGGCATAGGACCGGGTGGTCAGCGAGCCGTTCGGATTTGCCCAGGTCGTCGTCCTGGCCGTCAGTTGGTCAAGGATCTCGACCTTGCGTTTGCGCAGTCGGGCCGTGGCGAACGCCGACGCCGCGTCAGGAGCCGAGAGCGGCCCGGTGGACGCGGGGCGGGACGGAGCCGCCGAGGCGGCGGGAGCCTTGTGGACCGGGACGGCGAAGGCCTGCCCGGTGGTGGAGAGGGTCACGGCTGCTTCGGAGACAAGCAGTAACGCCAGGACCGTTGCGGTGGTCAGGTTCCGGGGTGCGCCTGACTGGGAACGGCCGTCGGGTCTTGTGCGGAAGCGGTCTGTGCGACTGGCCCTCACGGAACTCCTCTGGGACGTCTGGGCGCAGGCTGCGCCCATGATCATCCAAGAGATACCGGCCGCCGATCTTGACGGTCTACGGTCAACTCCCAAAAATGATCACAAAGTTTAACGGAACGCACTCGTCCGATCACGTTCGGACAAGACTGTTCTCGCGTGCACCGGAACACCGCCGTCGGCGGTGTTTCCCGGCCCGCCTCACCCGGCCTGTGACGCCCTGCGCACCGCTGCCGCTAACCTGTCCCTCATGCCCCGCTACGAGTACCGCTGCCGCACCTGCGGCGACACGTTCGAGCTGTCCCGCCCCATGGCCGAGTCATCGGCTCCGGCAGCATGCCCGGACGGACATCAGGACACGGTGAAGCTCTTGTCCACGGTGGCGGTGGGCGGTACGGCGTCGGCGTCCGCCGCCCGCTCCGCGGCCTCCGCAGGCTCCAGCGGGGGCTGCTGCGGCGGCGGTTGCTGCGGCTGACCCCCGCTGCGGACCGTCGTCAGGAACTCCCGCAGGATGCGCTCACCGGCCAGCACCCCCCGCTCCGGCAGCGCCCCGATGGCCGGCCCGGTCCACCCGGCGTCGGCCAGCTCCCCGTGCCCCGGCCGCCAGCCGCGGTCCGCGGCCAGCAACAGGTCGGCGTCGAGCAGCGAGTCACCGGCGGCCAGCGTGAGCTCGGCCCCCGTCCGGCGCGCGACCTCCCGCATGGCCGCGCTCTTGGTCAGCGGCTTCGGCACGGCGTAGATCTTCCGCCCCTGCAACGACACCGTCCAGCCGCGGTTCTCCGCCCACACCGCGAGGTCCTTCACCCACTCCTCGGGCAGCAGCTCCCGCTCCACGACCAGGTAGGCGAACAGGTCCTCGGCGACCCGCTGCTTGCGCAGCCACACGGGGTCGGCGCGCTCCGTCAGATACGCCCGCACCTCCGCCAGCGGGGCGCACTCGTCGGCCAGCCGTGCCAGCACCCGCCCGTGCCAGTCCCCGTCGGAGACCCCGTCGACCAGCAGATGCCCGCCGTTGGCACAGATGGCGTACCTCGGCGCGGGCCCCGGCAGGTTGATCCGCTCGTACTGCTTGCGGGTCCGGGTGGTCGTCGGCACGAAGACGGCGGCGTCCCCCAGCTCGGTCAGCAACCGCGCGGCCGTCTCCGTCATGTACGACAGCGGCCTGGCCTCGTGCACCTCGACGCAGAGCAGCCGGGGCGCCCGCGCGTCCGGCATGGTCAGCGCCAGGGCACCCGAGGAGTAGATGAGCGTGCGGTCGAGGTCGCTCGCCACGAGCACCGCCATCAGACGTTCACCGCCCTGCCGTCGGCACCGGTCGCCCCGCGCGTGTACTTGGGATGGATCAACCCGACACAGGTGTACGGCAGTTCGCCGACCTCCTCGACCGGCACCCCGCGCTGCTCCGCGAGCAGCCGCACATGGTCGAGGTCGGCGCCCGCCCCGGCCCGCGCCAGGATCTTCCACGGCACCCGGCGCAGCAGCACCCGGGTGGTCTCGCCGACGCCCGGCTTGACCAGGTTCACGTCGTGGATGCCGTACTCCTCGCTGATCCGCTCCACGGCCGCCCAGCCCTCCCAGGTCGGCGTGCGGTCGGCGACGGCCAGCTCCTTCACCGCCGAATCCACCGCCTCCACGACCTCCGTGAACCGCGCCGCGACCGCGTCGAGAAAGGCCAGCGACACGTCGGCACCGGCCAGCTCGCGGTAGAACTTCGCGCCGTGGAAGTCGTCCGGCCCGACCAGGTCGGCCCGCAGCACGGTCCGCGAGATCAGCCCGGAGACGGTCGAGTTGAGGCACGCGGACGGGATCAGGAAGTCCTCCCGGGTGCCGTACGTCCGCACGCAGGACCCGGGATCGGCCAGCACCGCGATCTCCGGGTCGAACCCGGAGACCTCCCAGCGCTCCTCGAACTCCGCGACGGCGTCCGCGAGTTCCCGGGTGATCGCGCCCTTGCCCGTCCAGCCGTCCACGAAGACGACGTCCCGCGGGTCGTGGTGGGCGGCCAGCCAGCGCAGGGCGTTCGCGTCGATGCCGCGGCCGCGCACGATCGACACCGCGTAGTGCGGCAGGTCGAGCCCGTACCGGAACCTCGCCCAGCGGCGCATCAGCACGCCCACCGGGGTACCGGCCCGCGCCAGCGACACCAGCACCGGCCGCGGCGACCGCTCGGCCAGCACGGTCTCGGTGACCACCCCGACCGCCTCCGCGAGCCGCGCCGCGGAGGTGTCCAGGGCCGCGTGGAACAGGGCCTGGTACTGCTCGCTGGGCTGGTACTCCACGGGGAGCGACTCGGCGTAGTGCGCGCCGCCGCTCTGGATCGCCTCCTCGCGCTCCTCGGTCGGCGCCTCCAGCGTGACGTCCGAGAGGTCCTGGAGCAGCCAGCCGACGTCCTCCGCCGGGTACGAGGAGAAGGCGGGGCCGCGGAGGGGCTCGGGCAGCATGGCGGGGCTCTCTTCGGTCAGCGCGGGGACGTACGACGGTACAACCGCGAGCAGGACGTGCGGGGCATGCGCGCCGAGCCGGTCCAGCAGGCCGCCGGGCGCGTGCAGTTCGGGGGTGTCGCCGGCCGAGTCGACGAACAGGACGACGGCGTCGAAACCGGCACCGGCCACGTTGTACGCGTAGCGCTCGCCGGGGCCGTCGGCGGGGTCGTCGTGGGCCGGGAAGACCAGGCGGCTGCGGATGGCGTAACCGGGGTCGTCGACGGCCAGGACGGGTGAGCGGGTGGTGGTGGAGTACCGCACCTCGGCGGCGACCAGGGCCTCCAGCTCGCGGGCGATTCTGAGGGGCGTGTACATCAGCTCCTCGAAGCCGAGGGTGAGCACGCGGCGTGCGTCGGGGGGGAGCGCTTCGGCCACGCGGGCGGCCATCAGTGGGAGGGCCGATTCGAGGCGTGTCCGGTGGGCCGGGGTGAAGCCGTGCCGTCCACCGTCGGGGAGGCCGTGCGGCCAGTGCAGGTCGATGCGGGTGGGGTGAGGGGTGGTTCGGTTGTCGGTCGGCTGCGGGCCGGTGGGGGCCGTTCGCGCCCACGCGGCGGCAGCCGCAGATTCAGCACGGCCCCGCGCCCCTGGGGAGGTGCGCTCGGAGTCGGCTTCAGGGGCAGCGCCGGTAAGGGGCGCGGGGAACTGCGCGGCCCGCCCCGACGCTCCCGCAGACGACGAAGCACCTGTCGCGGCGCTCCCTTCGTACCGCGCCACCAGTTCCTGCCCCTTTTCCAGCACGCCCTCGGGCAGCCTCACCGTCCCCGACGCCGCGGCCACCAGGTCCACCCTGGCGCCGATCTCCTCGGCGAACGCCGTCAGCCGCCCCGCATCGGCCCGCGACCGCATGTCCACCAGAGCCACCACGACGTACCGTCTGCGGGGATGGCGGGCATGCAGGTCCCGGATCGTGTTCAGGACCGTGTTGCCGGTGGAGAACTCGTCGTCGACCAGGACCAGCGGGCCGTCGCCGGAGAGCAGGCCGGGGTCCTCCGGGAGCAGCAGGTGCGAGGTGGCGTGGGAGTGGGACTCCTCGAAGCCGCCCGCCGGGGCCACCCCCGCCACCGGGCGGCGCGTGGAGTGGAGGTACGGGGCGAGGCCGATGCCGTCGGCGACGGAATGGCCGAGGCCGGTCGCCGTCTCGGCGTACCCCAGGACGACCGCCCGCCCGGCCTCCGGCTCACCGAGCAGGTCCCGCACCCGTCGGCCGAGGGCGAAGCCGTGCCCGTAGACCACCGCCGGCGACTGCGGTACGTGCTTGCCGAGCACGTTGGAGACCAGCAGGTGGGCCCGCTTCGGGTTGCGGCGCAGGGCGAGGCCGAGCAGGGCCGTCAGACCGTCGTCGCCCACGAGCTCGACGCCGAGCCGCTCGGCGACCCAGCTGCCGGACCAGACCACGTTGTTCGCTGCGATGTTCATGCGTTCCCTGTGTCGTCCGCCGGAGTCCGTCACCCCGGTATCCCGGCGGCGAGCAGCTCCACGAAGCCGACGTCCTCGTTGGCCACGCCGAACACCTCGGCGCGGAGCATGGTCCGCTCGGCCCAGGCGCGGTGCGGCTTCACCTCGTTCATCTTGTTCGTGTACGCCGAGCGAAGTACACCCCCGCCGCCCCGTTCCGGCCGCAGGATGTCCTGGGCGTCGGAGAACTCCTCGTGGCTGACGACGGACAGCGCGTGCACGGGGATGACGTGGGACGGGTGGATGCAGGTCTTGCCGAGCAGCCCGTTGGCCTGGTCGAGGGAGATCTCCCGCAGCAGGCCGTCCATGGCGTGCTCGATGAGGCGGTTGCGCAGCTCCACGGCCTGCCCCTCCAGGAAGGGGCTGGTCCGCAGCATCGGCTTGAACATGCGCTCGGGGACCCGGAAGTACTCCCACACCGGGCCGGTGACCGTGAAGCCGGTGCCGTCCGCCCGGCCCAGCATGTTCACCACGTCGGCGATGACGGAGGCGATGATCTGCACGTCGTAGGCGGTCATGTCGGGAGCCCGGCGCAGGCCGTAGGACGAGCAGAAGTCGGTCACGCCGAGGCGCAGCGCCAGCACCTTGTCGCGGTACTTGTCGACGGCGCGGGCGATGCCCTCCAGGGCGTCCACGCGCGTCTCCCGGTACATCAGCTCGGGCGTCTCGAGCACCGGCATCCCGAACAGCCGGCGTCCGCTGCTCAGCGCGGCGCCGTCCAGGGCCTGCAGGAAGGGGATGCCCCGCTCCTCGGTGAACTTCGGGAAGACGAACCCGGACAGCAGCGACACGCTCGCGCCCAGCCGGCGCACCAGGTCGGAGATCTGCTCGGGCTCGCGCACCCGGATGAAGAGCAGCGGCAGCTCCACGCCCGCCCGCTCCCGCTCGGCCAGCTCGGCGAACTGGCGGACGAGGTTCTCCTCGCCGGCCACCACGTCCTCGTCGCCGATGGAGTCCTCCAGGCACAGCACCATCGAGACCACGCCGAGCCCCGCCTGCTTGACGATGTCGTCGGCGAGCCGCGGCCGGGTGGCCGGGCTGTACAGCGTGGCGCCCAGGGCGGCGGAGAGCAGCCGGGCCGGGGAGTCGGCGGTGAACTCGCACGGCTCCTGATGGAACAGGCGCTGCCGCACCTCAGGTGCGATGTGCCCGAAATGACGCATTGAACTCCCCCGTGGCGTGGGCCGATCCTGTGGAATGGGTAAAGGGTGGCCGGTAATAGTACGTACAAAGCCGTGTCGGCAGTTCCCGGCGGGCATGAATTTCAGGTAACCCGCCTGTGTCGGTCGCGAGGCCCCCCGCGTTGTCGTGACCAGGACCGAGAGGGCAGGATGACCGCATGACGCACGCGATGCTGAAGGGGTCGAACGTCCCGCTGGAAGCCACCACGGTCCGGGCCGTGCTGCGCTGGACGCCCGGACAGGGGGTCCCGGACGTCGACGCCTCCGCGCTGCTCCTCGGCCCCGACGGACGTGTGCGGTCCGACGAGGACTTCGTCTTCTACAACCAGCCCCGGCACCCCTCCGGGAAGGTCTGGCGGCTCGGCAAGAAGCGGGTGGCCGAGGGCCTCACCGACACGATCCAGACAGATCTCCCCGGTGTCGAGCCCAACGTCGGCCGAATCCTCCTGGTGGCATCGGCGGACGGTGTCCCGTTCGAACACGTACCCGCCCTGCGCATCCTGCTGTACGACGCCGCGGCGCCGGACGCCGAGGCGCTGGCCCACTTCGACATCAAGCCGGAGACCGGCGCCGAGACGGCCCTGATCTGCGGCGAGCTGTACCGCAGGGGCGAGGGCTGGAAGTTCCGGGCGCTCGGCGAGGGCTACAGCAACGGCCTGAAGGGCCTGGCCACGGACTTCGGCATCTCGGTGGACGAATCGGAGCCGACGGAGGAGCCGTCGGCCTCCATGCCCCTCCCGCCCGAGCAGCCGACCACGGTTTCGACCACGGCGGCCCCGACCTCGGTTCCCACCCAGCCGGCCCCGGCCTACGGCTACCCCCAGCCGTCGGCCTACGGCTACCCGCAGCCCGCCTATCCCCGGCAACAGCCGCAGTCGGGCTACGGCTATCCCCCACCGGCCCCGGCCCCGGTTCCGGTGGCGACGGTCCCGAACACGGACTTCCGGCTGCCTCCGCAGGGCCCGCAGTTCATCGGGCGCTAGCCGGACGTTTTTCAGGGGCGCGAGGCTGTATCGATGTGCGGCTCCGCCGCGTGGGCGCGAGCCGCCACGGACCACCCGCACGCGCGCACGCACCGCACACCCCGCCCCGGTGGGCGAACTACCGCTCCGCCGTCTTGTACCCCCGCCCCCACTGCAGCCCCCACCCGTACAACCGGTCCAGCTCCCCCTGGAAGCCGTACACGAACTTCACCTCGCGCCGCACGACCAGCTCGCCCTTCACGTTCTCGATCATCACCACGGCGCACGACCGGGCCTGCGGATGCCGTTCGTCGAGGCCTATCTCGATGCGCGGACCGTTGCTCGGGTACAGCGTGACGATCGCGTGGGTGCGGTCGAAGGCCGGCGTCTGGTCGTAGATGTACACGAACACCAGCAGCCGCTTGATGTCGTCCCGGTGATCGAGGTTGATGTACATCGTCTCGCCGGACGCCGAACCGAACCGGTCGTCGCCGCTGAGCTTGACGTACGGCGGTGCGTTCACGTCCCCGAGCAGTCCGCCGAGCGGCTGGACGACGCCTTTCGTCCCGTCGGCCAGCTCGTACAGCGCCCCGAGGTCGAGGTCGACGTTGACCATGCTCTGGCCGTGCCCGATCACCTCCGGCGGCCTGAGCGCCTTGAAGGGGTGGCGCAGCAGGTTGGCGCGCTGTTCGCCGTCGAAGTCGGACGTCCGCATCCGCCAGCTCAGGTTGATCCGCAGGTTGCCGGTGGCCGCGCCCTGCTTGGTGAGGGACACCTGCTGGTGCCGCCTGGTGAGTTCGATGGAGTTGGACGCGGCGCTGCCCGAGTCGAACTCGGCCGCCTTCCCGCCCAGCAGCCCGTCGAAGAAACCCATTCCCGCCCCCAGTAGCTCCTGCCGACGCCTGGGGGCGGCCGACCGGTCGGCCGCCCCCATCAGAAGA
>NZ_JBFAXI010000142.1:0-15379 GCF_040680735.1 Streptomyces sp. NPDC051987
GCGGCCCCCGGGCGCCCCGGGGGGGGGGGGCCGCCGGGCGCCTGCGGGGACGCCTCGGCACGGCGGTCGCGGCCGCCGCTCCGGCTATGCCTGCGGAAGGCGGTCCAGCTGGGCCTGGATGCGCGCGATGTCCTCGTCGGCCTTCGCCAGCCGCGTGCGGATCTTGTCCACCACGCTGTCCGGGGCCTTCGCCAGGAACGCCTCGTTGCCCAGCTTGGCCGTCGCCTGGGCCTTCTCCTTCTCGGCGGCGGCGAGGTCCTTGGCCAGGCGCTTGCGCTCCGCCGCCACGTCGATGGTGCCGGAGAGATCGAGGGCGACCGTGGCGCCGGCGACCGGGAGGGTGGCCGTCGCCGCGAAGGCGTCGCCCTCCGGCTGCAGGCGCAGCAGCTGGCGGATGGCCGCCTCGTGCGGGGCGAGGGCCGTGCCGTCCAGCGTCAGCCGGGCGGGGACCCGCTGGCCGGGCTGCAGGCCCTGGTCGGCGCGGAACCGGCGGACCTCGGTGATCACGGACTGGAGGGTCTCGATCTCCCGCTCGGCCGCCTCGTCCCGGAAGCCGCTGTCGGACGGCCAGTCGGCGATCACGACCGACTCACCGCCGGTCAGCGTCGTCCACAGGGTGTCCGTGACGAACGGGACGACCGGGTGCAACAGCTTCAGGGTGACGTCGAGGACCTCGCCGAGGACGCGCCGGGAGACCTCGGCGCCGCGCCCGCCCGCCTGGAAGGTGGTCTTGGACAGCTCGACGTACCAGTCGAAGACCTCGTCCCACGCGAAGTGGTAAAGGGAGTCCGACAGCTTGGCGAACTGGAAGTCGTCGTAGAACGCGTCGACGTCCGCGACCGTCTCGTTGAGGCGGGAGAGGATCCAGCGGTCCGTCGCCGACATCTCGGACGGGTCCGGGAGCGGGCCCTCGACGGTCGCGCCGTTCATCAGGGCGAAGCGGGTCGCGTTCCAGATCTTGTTGGCGAAGTTCCGGGACGCCTGGACCCAGTCCTCGCCGATCGGGACGTCGGTGCCGGGGTTGGCGCCGCGGGCCAGGGTGAAGCGGACGGCGTCGGAGCCGTACTTGTCCATCCAGTCCAGCGGGTCGACGACGTTGCCGAAGGACTTCGACATCTTCTTGCCGCGCTCGTCACGGACCAGACCGGTCAGCGCGATGGTGCGGAAGGGGACCTCGCCGTCCATGGCGTACAGGCCGAACATCATCATCCGGGCGACCCAGAAGAAGATGATGTCGTGGCCGGTGAGCAGGACGTCGGTCGGGTAGAACTTCCGCAGGTCGGCGGTCTGTTCGGGCCAGCCGAGGGTGGAGAACGGCCACAGGCCGGAGGAGAACCAGGTGTCGAGGACGTCGGTGTCCTGCTTCCAGCCCTCCGCCTCGGTGCCGGGCGGCTCCTCGTCGGCGCCGACGCAGACGACCTCGCCCTGGGGGCCGTACCAGACCGGGATCCGGTGACCCCACCACAGCTGGCGCGAGATGCACCAGTCGTGCATGTTGTCGACCCAGTCGAAGTACCGCTTCGACATGTCCTCGGGGTGGATCCGCACCCGCCCGTCGCGGACCGCGTCGCCGGCGGCCTTCGCCAGCGGGCCGACCTTGACCCACCACTGCATCGACAGCCGCGGCTCGATGGTGGTGCTGCAGCGCGAGCAGTGGCCGACGCTGTGCACGTACGGGCGCTTCTCGGCGACGATCCGGCCCTGCGAGCGCAGCGCCGCGACGATCGCGGAGCGCGCCTCGAAGCGGTCCAGGCCCTCGAACGGGCCGTGGACGGTGATGACGGCCCGCTCGTCCATCACGGTGATGGACTCCAGGCCGTGGCGCTGGCCGATCGCGAAGTCGTTCGGGTCGTGGGCCGGGGTGACCTTGACGGCGCCGGTGCCGAACTCCGGGTCGACGTGCGTGTCGGCGACGACGGGGATCGTACGGTCCGTCAGCGGGAGCTTGATGCGCTTGCCGACCAGGTGCCGGTACCGCTCGTCGTCCGGGTGGACGGCGACGGCCGTGTCGCCGAGCATGGTCTCCGCGCGGGTGGTGGCGACGACCAGCGTCTCCTCGCCCTCGCCGTACTTGATGGAGACCAGTTCGCCGTCGTCCTCCTGATACTCCACCTCGATGTCCGAGATGGCCGTCAGACAGCGCGGGCACCAGTTGATGATGCGCTCGGCGCGGTAGATCAGCTCGTCCTCGTACAGCTTCTTGAAGATGGTCTGGACGGCCTTGGACAGGCCCTCGTCCATCGTGAACCGCTCGCGGTCCCAGTCGACGCCGTCGCCGAGCCGGCGCATCTGGCCGAGGATCTTGCCGCCGTACTCCTCCTTCCACTGCCAGACGCGCTCGACGAACGCCTCCCGGCCGAGGTCCTGACGGGACTTGCCCTCCTCGGCGAGCTGCTGCTCGACCTTGTTCTGGGTGGCGATGCCGGCGTGGTCCATGCCGGGCAGCCACAGCGCCTCGAAGCCCTGCATGCGCTTGCGGCGGGTCAGCGCGTCCATCAGCGTGTGCTGGAAGGCGTGGCCCAGGTGCAGCGAGCCGGTGACGTTCGGCGGGGGGATGACGATGGTGTACGGGGGCTTGTCGCTCTTGGCGTCGGCCGCGAAGTAACCGCGCTCTACCCAGCTCTCGTACAGCGGCCCCTCTACGTCGGCCGGCGCGTACTGGGTCGGCAGTTCGGTGCTGGGCGCGGTGGGCTGCTGCTGAGCGTTCTCGGTCACGGGGCTCAGTTTAGAGGTGTCCCGGGCGTGTCCCGAAACGCGTTTGTTCTGTAACGGCGAAGACCCCCGCGCCGTGGGTCCCCTGTGACTGCGCCAGGATGTCAGGAACACATAAGCATCTGGAGGGGAACCCAGAGATGAGCTACAACCAGCCGGGCCCGTACGGGGGGCCGCCGCCTCAGCAGCCGGGACCGTACGGGCAGCAGCCGGGTCCGTACGGCTCGCCGCCGCAGGCGCCCCAGCCCGGCTACGGCTACCCCCAGCAGGCGCCGCCGGCCCAGCCCGGGCCCTACGGTCAGCAGCCCCCGCAGCCCGGGTACGGCTACCCGCAGCAGGGCGTTCCCGCGCAGCAGAACCCCTACGGTCAGCAGCCGCCGCCCTACGGCCAGCCCCCGTACGGCCAGCAGCCCTACGGCGCTCCGCAGCCGCCGGCTCCGGGGGGCGGGAAGAAGAAGACGGGCCTGATCATCGGGGCGGTGGCGGTGGTGGCCGCCGTCGCGGTGGGCGCGTACGTCGTGCTCGCGGGCGGTGGGAGCGGGCTGAAGGACGACGGGCCGCACAAGCTCACCGCGCCGGCCTCCCTGCTGTCCGCGAAGTACCAGCGGGTGGGTGACTCCAGCGAGGAGAAGGCGAGTTCGAGCGACGCGAAGGACCTAGCCCAGGCCGGTGTCACCGACGCCACCTCGGTCAACGCGATCTACTCGACCGTCGACCTGCAGTCCCTGAAGCTCACCGATCCGACGGACGTGGCGAAGGCGCAGACCGCCGAGAACGTCACCCTGTTCGGGGTGTACGGCACCGTGAAGGACCCGCAGACGGCGCTCGACGCCACCTTCGCGAACATGAAGAGGGACGGTTCCTCGTCCGACGGCGTGCAGTTCGTCGGCGACGCGCAGTCCGTGTCCCCGGCCGGCCTGGACGGCGCGGTGATGAAGTGCCAGCAGGCGAAGGGCAAGAACCAGCTCACCGGCAAGACCCAGACGGCGTACCTGTGCATCTGGGCGGACTACAGCACCATCGGCATCGTGGAGCCGACGGCGGCGGTGAAGACGTACAGCGTCGACGAGTCGGCGAAGATCGCCGCCGACGTACGGGGTGAGGTGCGCGTCGCCAGGTAGGCGGGCGGAGGACGACGAAAGCGCCGGGCACCTCCGAGGAGGGCCCGGCGCTTTCGTGCGCTTGCGAGTCGAGCGCGGTTACGCCGACTTCTGCTCGCCCGGTCCCCGGCCGCGGGCGTCGCGGGGGATCAGGGTCGGGTTGACGTTGGAGTGGACGACGTCGGCCGTGATGACGACGCGGGCCACGTCCTTGCGGGACGGCACCTCGTACATCACCGACATCAGGACCTCCTCCATGATGGCGCGCAGGCCGCGGGCGCCGGTCTGGCGGAGGATGGCCTGGTCGGCGATGGCCTCCAGGGCCTCACGCTCGAAGTCCAGCTCCACGCCGTCGAGTTCGAACAGGCGCTGGTACTGCTTGACCAGCGCGTTGCGCGGCTCGACGAGGATCTGGAGGAGGGCTTCGCGGTCCAGGTTGTGGACGCTCGTGATGACGGGGAGGCGGCCGATGAACTCGGGGATCATGCCGAACTTGACCAGGTCCTCGGGCATGACGTCCTCGAACTGGTCCTTGGCCTCCAGCTCGCGCTTGGAGCGGATGGTCGCGCCGAAGCCGATGCCCTTGGCGCCCGCCCGGGACTCGATGATCTTCTCCAGGCCGGCGAAGGCACCGCCCACGATGAACAGCACGTTCGTCGTGTCGATCTGGATGAACTCCTGGTGCGGGTGCTTGCGGCCGCCCTGCGGCGGGACGGAGGCCGTGGTGCCCTCCAGGATCTTCAGCAGGGCCTGCTGCACGCCTTCACCGGAGACGTCCCGCGTGATCGAGGGGTTTTCGCTCTTCCGGGCGACCTTGTCGATCTCGTCGATGTAGATGATCCCGGTCTCGGCCTTCTTGACGTCGTAGTCCGCGGCCTGGATCAGCTTGAGGAGGATGTTCTCCACGTCCTCGCCCACGTAGCCGGCCTCCGTCAGCGCGGTGGCGTCGGCGATCGCGAACGGGACGTTCAGCATGCGGGCCAGGGTCTGCGCCAGGAGCGTCTTGCCGGAGCCGGTGGGGCCCAGCAGGAGGATGTTGGACTTCGCCAGCTCGATGGCGTCGTCGCGGCCCTGGGCGCCGCCGTTCTCCCCTGCCTGGACGCGCTTGTAGTGGTTGTACACCGCGACCGAGAGGGCCTTCTTGGCGGGCTCCTGGCCCACCACGTAGCCCTCCAGGAACTCGTAGATCTCGCGGGGCTTCGGGAGTTCCTCCCAGCGCACCTCGCTCGTCTCGGCGAGCTCCTCCTCGATGATCTCGTTGCAGAGATCGATGCACTCGTCGCAGATGTACACACCGGGCCCTGCGATGAGCTTCTTGACCTGCTTCTGGCTCTTGCCGCAGAACGAGCACTTGAGCAGATCGCCGCCGTCACCGATGCGTGCCACGGTGTGCTTCCCCTTCGCCTGGGAGACGCCTGGACACTTTCGAGTCCAGCGGCTCCTGGTGCTGCCTTATGTCGACGGTACCTTGCCGGGCCCCTCGTACGGGCCCCCCTTGGCACGGTTCACTTTGACGTGCACCGTGCGGTGCGCGCGGCCAAACCGTGCCAAGGGCGGCAGAGAACACATTCTCTGCCGGCGGCCCTCGTCAGCGGACCTCGGAGTTGTTCATCTTCCGGGTGGAGATGATCTGGTCCACGATGCCGTACTCCAGCGCTTCCTCGGCCGTGAGGATCTTGTCGCGCTCGATGTCGTCGCGGACCTGCTCGATCGGCCGGTTGGAGTGCTTGGCCAGCATCTCCTCCAGCTGGGTGCGCATCCGCGTGAACTCGTTGGCGATGATCTCCAGGTCGGAGAGCTGGCCGCGGCCGGTGGAGCCGGCCGGCTGGTGGATCAGGACGCGGGAGTTCGGCAGCGCCATGCGCTTGCCGGGGGTGCCGGCGGCCAGCAGAATGGCCGCGGCGGAGGCCGCCTGACCCATGCAGACCGTCTGGATGTCGGGCTTCACGAACTGCATCGTGTCGTAGATCGCCGTGAGGGCGGTCATGTCGCCGCCCGGGCTGTTGATGTAGATCGAGATGTCCCGGTCCGGGTCCATCGACTCCAGGCACAGCAGCTGCGCCATGACGTCGTTGGCGGAGGCGTCGTCGATCTGGACGCCGAGGAAGATCACGCGCTCCTCGAAGAGCTTCGCGTACGGGTCGTACTCGCGGATGCCCTGGGAGGTGCGCTCCACGAAGCGCGGGATGACATAGCGGGCGTCGGGCCGGGGACCGTCGTAGCGGGCGTCGGCGGCGCCGGGGTAGTTGCTCATGAGGGTGTTCACCGTCCTGGTGGCGTTCGGGGGGCTGGGGTATCGGCGGTGCGTGGCTCGGCCGGGCCTGGGGTCAGGCGCCGGTGCCACCGCCTCCCGGAACACCCGAGGCGTTCCTGATGATCTCGTCGATGAGACCGTACTCCTTGGCCTCGTCCGGGGTGAACCAGCGGTCGCGGTCGGCGTCACGCAGGATCGTCTCGACCGACTGGCCGGAGTGGAACGCGGTCAGCTCGGTCATGGTCTTCTTGGTGCGCAGCAGGTACTGGGCCTGGATCTTGATGTCCGAGACCGTGCCGCCGAGGCCCGCGGAGCCCTGGTGCATCATGATGTCCGTGTGCGGCAGGGCGAAGCGCTTGCCGGCGGTGCCGCCGGTGAGCAGGAACTGGCCCATCGAGGCCGCCATGCCCATGCCGATGGTCACCACGTCGTTCGGGATGAACTGCATGGTGTCGTAGATCGCCATGCCGGCCGTCACCGAGCCGCCGGGGCTGTTGATGTAGAGGTAGATGTCCTTGTCGGGGTCGGCCGCAAGGAGCAGCAGCTGCGCGGTGATCTTGTTGGCGATGTCGTCGTCGACCTGCTGGCCGAGGAAGATGATCCGCTCGCCGAGCAGCCGGTTGTAGACCTGGTCGCCGAGGCCACCACCGATGGAAGGGTCGCCGGCGGCTGAGGGCATCAGATTCGTCACGTATCCACCTGCTCGTCTTACGACGGCGCCGGGCCGTCTCACGTTTCCTTAGCCGGGGGCTTGGCTGCCCTCGTACTCATGGACCCTAACGCGATGGTCCCTTCGGGGAATCCCGGTAAGAGGGCTGTTCGCCGGGGGCGTAGTACCTACGGCGGCGGGCCGATGGCTGCTCGCCGTGGTTGTGGGGGTGCGGGGGCGGGTGCGGGTACGTCGTGGTCGCTCGCGCAGTTCCCCGCGCCCCTTTGCGGCGCGCTGCAGCCCAGGGGAATGACGAAGGGGCCCCCGGGACAGTGCCCAGGAGCCCCTGTACGCCGTTGTGGGCGCCGCGGGGGTCAGCCCTCGGACTTCTCCTCGTCCGCGGCGTCCGTGGCCTCGGCGGCGGCCTCAGGGGCCTCCGTCTCGTCCTCGTCCTCGTCGTCCAGGTCGACGATCTCGCCGTTGGTGTCCTTCACCGTGGCGGCCTCGACCACGACGGCCAGGGCCTTGCCGCGGGCGACCTCGCCGACCAGGAGCGGGACCTGGCCGCCCTCGACGACGGCCTGGGCGAACTGGTCGGGGGACATGCCGGAGGAGGCCGCGCGCCGCATGAGGTGCTCGGTGAGCTCCTCCTGGTTGACGTTGAGCTTCTCCTGCTTGACCAGCTCGTCGAGGACGAACTGGGTCTTGATGCCCTTGACCGCGGCTTCCTTGGTCTCGGCCTCGAACTCCTCGGCGGTCTTGCCTTGGATCTCCAGGTACTTGTCGAGGTCGAGGCCCATCTGGGCGAGCTGGTGGTGCTCCAGGTTGTGCTTGCGGGTGTTGATCTCGTCCTCGAGCAGCTTCTCGGGGACCGGCACCTCGACCAGTTCCAGCAGTTTCTCCAGGACGCGCTCCTGGGCCTGGGTGGCCTGGTCGTACGTCTTCATGTCGGCGAGACGCTTGCGGCTGTCGGCCTTCAGCTCGTCCAGGGTGTCGAACTCGGAGGCGAGCTGCGCGAACTCGTCGTCCAGCTCGGGCAGCTCGCGGGCGGCGACCTGGGTGACCTTGACGGTGACCTCGGCCTCGCGGCCGGCCGCGGAGCCGCCCTTGAGCTCGGAGGTGAAGGTGGCCTCGCCACCGGCCTCAAGGCCCTTCACGGCGTCGTCGATGCCGTCGAGCAGCTCGCCGGAGCCGATGGTGTAGGAGACGCCGTTGGCGATGCCGTCCTCCAGGACCTCGCCGTCGACCTTGGCCTCCAGGTCGATGGTGACGACGTCGCCGTCCTGGGCGGCCCGCTCGACCGGGGAGGTGGAGGCGAAGCGCTCACGGAGCTGCTCGACCGACTTCTCGACGTCCTCGTCGGTCACCTCGACGGCGTCGACCTCGACCTCGATGCCGGAGTAGTCCGGGATCTCCAGGGTCGGGCGGACGTCGACCTCGGCGGTGAAGTTCAGCGTCTCGCCGTCCTTCAGCTCCGTGATGTCGACCTCGGGCTGGCCCAGGGGGTTCAGCTCGGCCTCGTTGACCGCCTCGGTGTAGAACTTCGGCAGCGCGTCGTTGACGGCCTCCTCCAGGACCGCACCGCGGCCGAACCGCTGGTCGATGACGCGGGCCGGGATCTTGCCCTTGCGGAAGCCCTTCACCGTGACCTGCTGGTTGATCTTCTTGTACGCCGCGTCGAGGCTGTCCTTGAGCTCCTCGAAGGGCACCTCGACAGTGAGCCGAACCCGGGTCGGGTTCAGGGTCTCCACGGCGCTCTTCACGGTTCGGTCTCCTTGTGGCTGACTTCTCGGGTTCTGCCGGTGCCAGAGGGGCCCGGCGGAGTTTCGTCGCCCGGAGGAGTTCGCTGGCCGCCGTCTGGGGGCCGGGACACGCGGGCGCGCAGCTTGCATAGTAGCCGCAGCGGCTCAGGGCCCCAAAAGGCGAGCAGGACGGACGCCGTCAGGTGGTGGTCGGGGTGGCGGGATTTGAACCCACGGCCTTCCGCTCCCAAAGCGGACGCGCTACCAAGCTGCGCCACACCCCGTTCCGGTGCGACACGTAGGGTACATGCCCGGGCCGCCCGCGTCGGCCGCTTTTGTTCACCCGCGCGCGCATTGCGGCCGCCTCGCATCCGCGTGACATCCCCGCAGACCAACACGTTGGCCTACCCGGCGGGCGACCCGCTACGATGCCTCCTGTGCCGCGGTCACCGACCCGCGGCGCGTGTGGTGCGGGCGTAGCTCAATGGTAGAGCTTCAGTCTTCCAAACTGACTACGCGGGTTCGATTCCCGTCGCCCGCTCTGATGGCGAAGGCCCAGGCGAGAGGTTGCGGAACTCCTCTTCCTGGGCCTTCGGCGCGTCCACGGGGCCTTCAGGCGCAGACGCCGGCCGCGTCGCGCTCGCCGGCGCGGTCAGAAGTTGATCGAGTTTATGGTCTGCGCCAGCGAGTCGAGGAAGCGCTGGATGGACGGGGCCATCCCGGTCGAGGCGAGGAAGAAGCCGAAGAGCACGGCGACGATGGCGGGGCCCGCCTTGATGTTCCCCCCTCTCATCAGCACCACAAGGATGATCGCCAACAGCAACACCACAGACAGTGAAATGGCCACAACTGATCACACCCTCGGTCGGTCCGCTCTCCGGCCCTGGGGTACGACCCCCGCACCCCCGCCAGATCCATCGTGCCACCAACCCGGCCGCACTATGCGGTTCGTGACACAACGTCGACATCAGGGCTCACACCGACAACCGCCCGCACGGCAATTCGGAGACCCACCCGCCGCCGCTTCCACGGCAATTGACGGACATGGTTTCGATATCCACACAACTGGCCGACAGCAGACTCGAATTGTGGACACAGGAACGGGTACAGGCGACCACCGTCGGGCACTATGCCCCAATTATTACGCACTAAAAGGGACATTGCGGATGTAGTAGCTGCATGGAAGCGCATAGCCCCAGGCAATGGCCCGGGTAAACCATCCGGCTTCCCCAGGCCGCCGTCGCCGATTATCAGAATTCACATCGGCTGTTTTACGAAATCGCACAGGCGTCGCTAGGGTGCCTCAGATGTCCGACCCCGTCACCTCCCTGGGCCAGAACCGAACACCGCGTCCCCCGGCCGGGCCGCCGGCGGACAGACCGCGCGACGCGTTCTTCGACAACGCCAAGTACCTGGCGATCGTGCTCGTCGCGATGGGGCACTTCTGGGAGCCGCTGAAGGGCGACAGCCGCGTCCTGGAAGCGGTGTACCGCGTCGTCTACGCCTTCCACATGCCGGCGTTCATCGTCGTCTCCGGCTACTTCTCCCGGACCTTCGACATGCGCCCGGACCGGCTCAGACGGCTGGTCACCGGGGTCGCGGTCCCCTATGTCCTGTTCGAGACGGCCTACTCCCTCTTCCAGCGCTTCGTCGTCGGCTCCCCCGGCCAGGACATCAGCCTGCTGGACCCGTGGTACCTGACCTGGTTCCTGTGCGCGCTGTTCGTCTGGCGGCTGACCACGCCCCTGTGGCGGGCGGTCCGCCGTCCCCTGCCGGTCGCCTTCGGCGTCGCGATGCTGGCGTCCGTGTCCCCGGCCATCGGGGACGACCTCGACCTCCAGCGGGTCCTGCAGTTCCTGCCGTACTTCGTGCTCGGCCTGTGCCTGCGGCCCGAGCACTTCCGGCTGGTGCGCCGGTGGCCGGTGCGGATCGCCGCGGTGCCGGTGTTCGCCCTCGCGGCGGCGTTCGCGTGGTGGTCGGTGCCGCGGATGGACACCGCGTGGTTCTACCACCGGGACGCCGCGCAGGAGCTGGGCGCGCCGTGGTGGTGCGGGCCGGTGATGGTGCTCGCCATGTTCGGCTGCTCGACGGTGCTGACGGCGGGCTTCCTCTCCTGGGTGCCGGGCCGGCGGACGTGGTTCACGACGCTGGGCGCGGGCACGCTGTACGGCTACCTGCTGCACGGCTTCGTCGTGAAGTACGCCGTCCACGAGGGCTGGTTCGCCCCGGGGTGGCTGCACGGGCCGCTCGGCGAGATCCTCGTCACCGTGCTCGCGGGCGCCTGCGTGACGCTGCTGTGCGGCCGGCCGGTACGGCGGGTGTTCCGGTTCGCGATGGAGCCGGGGATGGAGTGGGCGTTCCGTCGGGAGACGGCGCAACGGGGTGCGCGGAGCGGGGAGAGCCGGGGCAGTCGGGACAGTCGGGACAGTCGGGACAGTCGGGACAGTCGGGACAGTCGGGACAGTCGGGACAGTCGGGACAGTCGGGACAGTCGGGACAGTCGGGAGATGGTCAGCGCCTGACGCCGCGGGTTCCGCTCACGCGGGGAGGCCCAGGAGGGCGCGCATCCGGGCGTACTTCTCGGTCAGCCGGTCGCGGGTGGCCCCGTCCAGGACGGCGAGCCGGGCGGGGTCGGCGTTGTGCGCGAGGTCGGCTTCCTTGACGAGCAGGGCGCCGGGGGTGGTGAGGATGCGGCGGGCGTACGACTCGGGGGGCTCGCCGGGGTGCTTGGTGAGGGCGCGGACGACCGCCTTCGTGCGGGGGCTCAGGGCGGCCGTGTCCAGCCACTCCTCGGTGAGGGCGTGATCCTCGACGGCGTCGTGCAGCCAGGCGGCGGCGAGCTGGTCGGGGTCGCCGTCACGGGCACGGACGCCTGCGGCCACGGCCGCGAGGTGCTCGGCGTAGGGGCGGCCGGCCTTGTCGGTCTGCCCCGCGTGGGCGGCGCGGGCCAGCGCCTCGACTTCCGGGAGGGTGAGGAGGGGCGGCGGGTTGCTCACGGTGCGAGTATCTCGTAGGCGGCGTTCCGGGTGGGCACACGCACCGGCGCCTCTCACGCACCGCCCGCGCCCACCCGTGCCGCCCCAGCGGCACGACTGCCCGCGGCTGAAGAGACACGCCCGCCCCAGCGCCCCGCCAGGGGCGCGGGGAACTGCGCGACCAGCCACAACGCACCCGCAGACGCACCCCGGTCGGGCCGGCTGGCCGCCGTGAAGAGGAGCAACGGGGCTGCGGGGCGTCCCGAAGGGGCGCGGGGAACTGCGCGGCCAGCCACAACGCACCCGCAGACGCCGACGATCAGCAGCCGCACCCCGGTCCGGCGACCGCACCGCACAACCCACGACCAGGCAGCGCCCCGCCAGGGGCGCGAGGAACTGCGCGGGCGGCCGCGGCGCAGCCGCAGACGCCGGCGGTGCGCGGCCGCAGTCCGGTTCGCGGCCGTCGGCTCACCTTGCCGCTTCGCGGCAGATCAGCAGCAGCGCCCTGTCGTCGTTGACGTCCTTCGCCACCGCCTCGATCAGGTGCCAGGCGGCGCCGTGGAAGCCGCCGGCCACGTACCGGTCGGCCTCCCCGGTGAGGCGGTCTATGCCCTCCACGATGTCGCGCTCGGACGTCTCGACCAGGCCGTCCGTGAAGATCATCAGGACGTCGCCGGGGCGCAGGGAGCCCTTCACGGGGTCGAACTGGGCGCCGTCGTACACGCCGAGGAGGGGGCCCTCGGCGCCCTTCTCCTCCCAGCGGCCGCTGCCTGCGCTGAGCTGGAGGCCCGGCGGGTGGCCCGCGGAGTACAGCTCGTAGTCACCGGAGTCGAGGTCCAGGACCAGGTGTATGGAGGTCGCGAAGCCCTCGTCCCAGTCCTGGCGGAGCAGGTAGCCGTTGGCGGCGGGGAGGAAGGCGTGCGGCGGCAGGGAGCCGAGGAGGCCGCCGAAGGCGCCGGACAGCAGGAGGGCTCTGGACGCCGCGTCCATGCCCTTGCCGGAGACGTCGGTGAGCACGACCTCCAGCGTGCGGCCGTTGTTCGTGCGGGCCGCGACCACGAAGTCGCCGGAGAAGGACTGCCCGCCGGCCGGCCGCAGGGCCATCTCGCGGTGCCAGCCCGGCGGCAGCTTCGGCAACTTGCTCTGCACGCGGATGCGTTCGCGCAGGTCGAAGAGCATGGTGCCGCCGCGCCGCCAGGGCACCCCGACCCGGCTGCGGAACTGGGCGGTGAGCAGACCGAAGAAACCGCAGGCGGCCACGACCAGGACCACGCCGGGGGTGACCCGGGAGGGGCCCTCGGTGTAGGGGCCCAGCCGTACCGATTCCACGATCAGGGCGGTGGCCGCCGCCGCGTACAGGCCGAGCAGGCTCGCCGGGCGCAGCAGCAGGCCGCCCGCGATGATCGGCAGGACCAGCGCGGCCGGGGAGAACCAGACCGAGTTGCCGAGGGTCATGGCCGCGAGGACCGGGACGGTCAGCAGCAGCCCGATCAGGGCGATCCAGTCGGAGCCGTCGCCCCGGAAGTAGTCCACGGCGCTTCTGCGCAGGCCGACGCGGGCCCGGTGCCACTGCACTTTCCACCGGGCCGGAAGCGTCTCGGCCTTCGCGCGCCGCTCTCGGTCTACTGCCATCAGTTCGGGACCCTATCCATCGGACCAGCTGCTTGGCACGGGAGGTCCCACTTGTCCCCCGTCCGAGGCTCGCCTTCGGGTGCGACTTCACAGTGAACTTCACCGGAAGCCCCCGCGTCGCCGTCCGGGAGAAATTGGCTGGCTCGTCCTGCGGCGCGCTGGTAGGCATGGCTCATGGCGACCGAGCGTGCGACCGAGTTGAGGGTGTTGCGTCCCGAGGAGTTCGACGGGTGGTGGGACCACCTGGTGCGGGCCTTCGGCGCGGGTCCGGCGTCGGCCGAGGAGCGCGACCTGGACCGGTCCCTCACGGAACCCGAGCGGTCGCTGGCCGCCTGGGACGGCTCCGAACTGGTCGGGACGGCGGGGGCGTTCGGGTTCCGGATGACGGTGCCGGGCGGCGCCGTGCTGCCCACCGCGGGCATCACCATGGTGAGCGTGGCCGCGACGCACCGGCGGCGCGGAGTGCTGACGTCGATGATGCGCCGCCAGCTGGACGACATCCGGGAGTGGGGCGAGCCGCTGGCCGCGCTGACCGCCTCCGAACCGGCGATCTACGGCCGTTTCGGGTACGGCGCCGCGACCTTCCAGCTGCAGGCCGAGATCGACACGAGCCGGGTGACGCTGGACGTGCCGGCCGGCACCGGTGACGTACGGCTGCGGTACGCCGACCCGGCCGAGGTGCTCGACGCGTGCGAGGCGGTCTACGCGGAGCTGGTGCCGCGGCGGCCCGGGATGCTGGCCCGTCAGCCCGGCTGGGAGCGGGTGGGGCTGCTGGACCCGGAGAGCGAGCGGAACGGGGCGTCGGCGCTGCAGTGCGTGGTCGCCGAGCGGGACGGGCAGGTCACCGGGTACGCCCGGTTCCGCACCAGGATGGGCTGGTCGCCGAGCGGGCACGACGGCACGGTGACGCTGGAGGACCTCGCCGCGCTCGACCCGGCGAGCGACGCGGCGCTGTGGCGGTTCCTGTCCGAGATCGACCTGATGACGACGCTGACGGTGCGCAACCGGCCGGTCGACGAAGCCTGGCAGTACATGGTCTCCGACATCCGGCGGTGCCGGACGCGGGTACGGGACGCGGCGTACGTCCGGCTCGTCGACCTCGGCGCGGCGCTCGCGGCGCGCACCTACCAGACGCCGGTGGACGTGGTGCTGGAGGTGGCGGACGCCTTCTGCCCCTGGAACGAGGGGCGTTGGCGGCTGACCGGGGACGCCAAGGGGGCGTCCTGCGAGCGTACGAAGGACCCGGCCGAGCTGACACTGTCGGTACGGGAGCTGGCGGCGGCGTACCTCGGTGGCGTGTCCCTGGTGTCGCTGGCGCGGGCCGGGCGGGTGACCGAACTGCGGCCGGGGGTGCTGGCGGAGGCGTCGGTGGCGTTCGGTTCGCCGGTCCTGCCCTGGCTGCCGCACGGCTTCTAACGGCGCTGGCAGGTGGGGCACCAGAAGAGGTTGCGGGCGGCGAGACCGGCGGTGCGGATCCCGGTGCCGCAGACGTGGCAGGGCAGGGCGGCCCGGCGGTAGACGTACACCTCGCCGCCGTGGTCGTCCACGCGGGGCGGGCGGCCCATCGCCTCCGGGGTGTGCTCGGGGCGGACGGTGTCGATGCGGTTGGCACGGACGCCCTCGCGCATGAGTGCGACGAGGTCGGCCCAGACGGCGTCCCACTCCGCGGGGGTGAGGTCCTTGCCCGCGCGGTACGGATCGATCCCGTGCCGGAAGAGGACCTCGGCGCGGTAGACGTTCCCGACGCCGGCGATGACCTTCTGGTCCATCAGCAGGGCGGCGATCGTCGTACGGCTGCGGGAGATCCTGCGGTACGCGGCGTCCGGGTCGGCGTCGTCGCGGAGCGGATCGGGGCCCAGGCGGGCGTGTACGGCGTTCTTCTCGTCGTCGGTGATCAGGGCGCAGGTGGTGGGGCCGCGCAGGTCGACGTGGGCGGTGGGGTTCGCCAGGCGGAGGCGGACGGTGTCGGTGGCCGGGGGCGCGGGGGCGTCGCCGAAGGTGACCTTGCCGAAGAGGCCTAGGTGGATGTGGACCCAGGCGCTGTCGCGGAAGCCGAGGAAGAGGTGCTTGCCGTGGGCTTCGGTGCGGGTGAGTTCGGCGCCGTCGAGGAGGGTCGCCGCGTCGGAGAACTTGCCCTGCGGGCTGGTGACGCGGACGGGGCCGGTGAGCCGGCGGTAGTCCAGCGCGAGCCGGTGGATCGTGTGACCCTCTGGCACGGAGGAGATTCCTTTGGGGGGGCCCCCCCCCCCCCCCCCGCGCCCGGGCGCCACGAACGCGCGGGCGCGGCGGGGCGCGGCCGCCGCGCCCCGGGGCCG
>NZ_JBFAXI010000143.1:0-14541 GCF_040680735.1 Streptomyces sp. NPDC051987
TCCGGCGTGGCCGGGGCTGGCGGGGCGACCCACCAGGCGGCCACACACCAGGCGACGACCGCGCCGGGGGCGGCGAACTCGGCGACGCGACGCGGTGGGGGTGGGGATGGCGAAAAGGGGTCAGTTCAGGCCGGAGTCGATGGCGCTCACCAGCTCGCCGTCGCTGGTGTCCCCGCTGAACTCCCAGAAGAACGCGCCGCCCAGGCCCTGGGACTTGGCCCAGCTCATCTTCCCGGCGATCGTCGACGGGGTGTCGTACGACCACCAGTTGGTGCCGCAGTGCGCGTACGCCGTGCCCGCGACGGTGCCGGTGACCGGACAGGAGGTCTTGAGGACCTTGTAGTCCTCGATGCCCTGCTCGTACGTCCCGGGCGCCGCCCCGGTGGCCGTGCCGCCCGGCGCGTCCTGGGTGACGCCGGTCCAGCCTCTGCCGTAGAACCCGATCCCGATCAGCAGCTTGCTCGCCGGCACGCCCTGCGCCTTGAACTTGGCCATCGCGTCGGCCGTGTCGAAGCCGGCGGTCGGGATGCCCGAGTACGAGGTGAGCGGGGAGTGCGGGGCCGTCGGGCCGGTGGTCGCCCAGGCGCCGAAGAAGTCGTACGACATCACGTTGTACCAGTTCACGTAGGTGGAGGCGCCCGCGTAGTCGGTGGCGTCGATCTTGCCGCCGGCGGACCCGTCGGCCGTGGTGGCCGCGGTGACCAGGGCGGAGGAGCCGAACCTGGCGCGCAGCGCGGCCATCAGGTTCTTGAAGGCCGCCGAGCCGCTGGTGTCACAGCTCAGCCCGCAGGCGTTCGGGTACTCCCAGTCGATGTCGATGCCGTCGAAGACATCGGCCCAGCGCGGGTCCTTGACCAGGTTGTAGCAGGAGTCGGCGAACGCGGCCGGGTTGGCCGCCGCCTGCGCGAAGCCGCCGGACCAGGTCCAGCCGCCGAAGGACCACAGGACCTTGAGGTTCGGGTACTTGGCCTTCAGCTCGCGCAACTGGTTGAAGTTGCCGGCCAGCGGCTGGTCCCAGGTGTCCGCGACACCGCTGACCGACTGGTCGGCGGTGAACGTCTTCTGGTAGTCGGCGTAGGCGTCGCCGATCGCGCACTGGCCGTTGGTGACGTTGCCGAAGGCGTAGTTGATGTGCGTGATCTTCGCCGCCGAGCCGGACGTCACCAGGTTCTTCACCTGGTAGTTGCGGCCGTAGATGCCCCACTCGGTGAAGTAGCCGAGCTTGACCTTGGAGCCGGTGGTCGGGGGAGTGGTCGTACCGCCCGTGGTGTGGACGGCGACCGCTGCGCTGACCGGGCCGGTCTGGTTCGCGGTGTCGCGGGCCTGGACGGTGTACGAGTAGTCGGTGCCGGCCGTGAGACCCGTGTCGGTGTACGAGGTGGTGGTCACCGTGGAGACCACCTTGCCGTCGCGCAGGACGTCGTAGTTCTTGACGCCGTTGTCGTCGGTGGCGGCCGACCAGGACAGCCTGACCGAGGTGTCCGTGATGCCGGACGCGGTCGGGGTGCCGGGCGCGGAGGGCGCCGAGTCCCCGGGGACGGTCGTACCGCCGTCGCAACTCGCGCCGTTGAGCGTGCAGTTGCTGGGCGATCCGGAACCGGCGCCGTTGAACCCGAAGGAGACGGAGGCGCCGGGGGCGAGGGAGCCGTTGTAGGACTTGTTCTTGGCGGTCCAGTGGGTGCCGGAGGAGGTGACGTCCGCGTCCCACGCGGAGGTGACCGAGGTGCCGGAGGGGAAGTCCCACTGCACCGTCCAGGAGCTGATGGCGGTGGTACCGGTGTTCTTGACGGTCCATTGGGCGCCGAAGCCGGTGCCCCAGTCGGAGGTCTTCGTGTAGGTCGCGGTCGCCGTGGTCGCGGCCTGGGCCGGGCTCGCGAGGCCGACCAGACCGGCCAGGGGGAGCAACAGGGTCGCGAACCCTGCCGCGGCTCTGTGTCTGAAGCGCATGCTGCGCCTCCCTCTTGATCGGGGATGACGTGGGCATGACTGAGCCTTCATGCCCATGGTGCCGCGAGAATAGAAAGGTCTGGACCACCGGTCAATAGGTCTGGACCACTCTGTATACGGCCGGTCAGATCCCCAACTCCCCCTGGGATTGCCGCCGTCAGCGCTCCCCGCCCGGCACCCACAGCACGTCACCGGTGTCCTTGTTCGCGGTGCGGGCCAGGATGAACAGCAGGTCCGACAGCCTGTTGAGGTAGGTCGCGGTGAGCGGGTTCATCGCCTCGGCGTGCACCTGAAGCGCGGCCCACGTCGAGCGCTCTGCGCGCCGCACGACCGTGCAGGCCTGGTGGAGCAGGGCCGCGCCCGGGGTGCCGCCCGGCAGGATGAAGGAGCGGAGTTTCTCCAGCCGCTCGTTGAACCGGTCGCAGTCCGCCTCCAGCCGGTCGATGTAGAACTGCTCCACCCGCAGCGGCGGGAACTGCGGGTTCTCCACCACCGGGGTCGACAGGTCCGCGCCGACGTCGAAGAGGTCGTTCTGCACCCGGGTCAGCACCTTGACCACCTCCTCGGTCAGGCCGCCCAGCGCGATCGCCGTCCCGATCACCGCGTTCGCCTCGTTGGCGTCGGCGTACGCCGAGATCCGCAGATCGGTCTTGGCGACCCGGCTCATGTCCCCGAGGGCGGTGGTGCCCTGGTCGCCGGTCCTGGTGTAGATGCGCGTCAGATTGACCATGTGGCCAGCGTAAAGGTGCCCGCGGTGGCGGGACGTGACGGTTGTCTCACGTCCTGAGACCGTGACACGCGTTACTTACCGGGTTTCCCGGCCCCCGACGAGCGCTAGGGTCCCGCCCAGGAGGCATACCTCAACAGCGTGTAAGGGGAGCGGAGTGGCACGGAAGCTTGCCGTCATCGGGGCCGGCTTGATGGGTTCCGGCATCGCCCAGGTCGCCGCACAGGCCGGCTGGGACGTGGTGCTGCGCGACGTCACCGACGAGGCACTGGACCGTGCCGTGGGCGGCATCCAGGCCTCGTACGACAAGTTCGTGAGCAAGGGGAAGCTGGAGGCGCACGACGCCGACGCCGCCCTGGCCCGCATCACCACGACCACCGACCTGGACGCGGCCGCCGACGCGGACGTCGTGGTCGAGGCCGTCTTCGAGAAGCTGGAGGTCAAGCACGAGATCTTCCGCGCCCTCGACAAGATCGTGCGCCCGGAGGCCGTCCTCGCCTCCAACACCTCGGCCATCCCGATCACCAAGATCGCGGCGGCCACCGAGCACCCCGAGCGCGTCGTCGGCGTCCACTTCTTCTCGCCGGTGCCGATGATGCAGCTCGTGGAACTGGTCCGCGGCTACAAGACCAGCGACGAAACCCTCGCCACCGCGCGGGAGTTCGCCGAGTCCACCGGCAAGACCTGCATCGTCGTCAACCGGGACGTCGCCGGCTTCGTGACGACCCGGCTGATCTCGGCGCTCGTCGTCGAGGCCACCAAGCTGTACGAGTCGGGCGTCGCCACTGCCGAGGACATCGACCTCGCCTGCAAGCTGGGCTTCGGTCACGCCATGGGCCCGCTGGCCACGGCCGACCTCACCGGCGTCGACATCCTGCTGCACGCCACCAGCAACATCTACACCGAGTCGCAGGACGAGAAGTTCGCCCCGCCGGAGCTGATGCGCCGGATGGTTGACGCCGGTGACATCGGACGCAAGAGCGGGCAGGGCTTCTACACGTACTGAAACACCAGTACGTAGGCCCTCTGACCGCCCCTCACCACGCACCAACCCCCGGGTTCACCCCTGGGGGTGAATTCGGTATCGGTTCGCTTACAGCTGGCAACCTCTGACCGGCGAACGCAGTCAGACGTTGCATTACCGGACATCACTGTTACGGAGTAGGACACGCACTCTCGGGGAGCGCATATGTACATCAGGGGCGACCACGCCGAGCTGGTCGTCGGGGGCCGCCTCGACGTACGCAGCGCGGCGGACGCCCGTACGGTCCTGCACTCGGCCGTCGACGACGGAGTCGGCGACCTGGTGCTGGACCTGTCCGAGCTGGACTCCTGGGACGCCACCGGACTCGGGGTGATCATGGGTGCCCACCGGCGGGCCGGCCGCTGCGGCCGCCGTCTGGTGCTGCGCGGCGTACCGCCGCAGATGCAGCGCCTGCTGGTGGCCACCCGGCTGCACCGGATCCTGGCCATCGAGGGAGGTATCGGGGTGGAGTCACTGCCCCGGGTGTGACCGCCGCCCCTGGGGCACGGCGATCCGGTGTGAACCGGGCGACGGGGGTTACCCGGTCGGACGGCGCGCACGCGCACGTCAGACGCAATCCTCACGAGACTGTGATGTCTCGGACGGCGCGGTACCCCGGACTGTCGTAGATACTGTGCCAAGGTTTAAGGTTCGGTCGCCCGCCGCCCTTGCCACCCTTCGAGCGCGGGCCCGGACCAGAAGCGACAGCGCGGTGTGCAAAGGCCGGGAGGGGCCGCACCACACGGCACACGACGCTTTTGGGGGGCTAGGAACCTATGGACCCGATCAACCCGGGACCCGAGGGGCACGGCCAGGACGGCGACGGCAGCACGCCGCGCCAGCGCCCGCCCAGGGAATCCCTCACCACCGACTTCGGTCAGAGCACGCCGGCGACGGCCCGCACCACGCGGCTGGTCACCGGCGAGTTCCTGCTGACCGTCAACCCCGTCGACGGCAGCGAGATAGAACCCTGCCCGCCGGCCGAGCGCCCCGCCCGACCCGAGAAGCGCACCCCCGCCGAGCGGGCCGAGTACGAGCGCGCCCTCCGGCCGCCCGTCCCGCCCGGCCCCGCCCGGCCCGAGCTGCCGCTCCTGGAACGCCAGGACGACCGCGAACGGCTCGTCCGGCTCCTCGCCCGCGGCCGCTCCGTGCGTCTCACCGGCCCCGCCGGCTCCGGCCGCACCGCCCTCCTCGACCTGGTCGCCGACGACTGCTCCGACCTCGCCCCCGACGGCGTGGTCCGCCTCGACGGCTTCCACCGCACGCCCGAGGACCTGCTTCGCGACCTCTTCCACGCCGTCTACAAGGCGCCGGGACACCGCCCCGACCACGACGAACTCCTCGAACTGGTCCGTGACATCGGGGCGGTCGTCGTCCTCGACGACATCGAGTTCGGCGGCGCCGGGCTCGACGAGCTGATCGACGCCACCCCCGAGTGCGCCTTCCTGATCGGCGCCACCCCGGACGTGCCGGCGCCCTCCGCCGACTCCGCCGTGGAGGAGGTCCTCCTCACCGGCCTGGAGCGGGCCGGCGGCGTCGACATCCTGGAGCGCACCGTCGGCCGGGTGCTCAGCGAGGAGGAGGCCAACTGGGCCGGCGACCTCTGGTTCGAGTCCGAGGGCCTGCCCCTGCGGTTCGTCCAGGCCGGCGCGCTGCTGCGCCAGCGCGACCAGCTGCGGGCCAGCACGGACGCCGTCGACGAGTTCGGCGTCTTCGCGTCCAACCTGGCCGACCTGGCCGACCTGTCCGACCTGTCCGATCTGACCGATCTCCCGGCCGGCGCGGCCTACGACACCGAGGCCGCCGAGGCGTCCCCGCTCCCGTCCCTCGGCGAGGCCGCCGCGCCCGCCCCGCTGCTCGCCTCCCGCCTCAGCGCCTCCGCCCGGGCCACCCTGCGCTTCGCGGTCGCCCTGGGCGGCGAGGTGCCGCACCAGGCGCATCTGCCGGCCCTCGTGGGGGACACCCACGCCGACGCGGCCCTCGGCGAACTGGCGGGCTGCGGGCTGGTCTCCCCGGTCGGCTCCCGCTACCGGCTCGCCGCGGGCGTCCTGCAGCAGCTGGAGGCCGCCGGATACGCCGACGACGCGACCGCCCAGGCGCTCACCGCCGCCCAGCACTACAGCTGGTGGGCCGGGCACCCCTCGGTCACCCCCGAGCGGGTCTGCGCGGAGGCCGACGCGATCCTCGCCGCCCTGACGGTGCTGGTCCCCGAGACCGTGCCGCCCGCGGAGGACGAGGACAGCACGCCGGTACGACTGGCCCGTACGGCCGCGCCCGCGTTCGCGGCGGGCCTGCGGTGGAGCGCCTGGGAGCGGGCGCTGCGGGCCGGGGCGGAGGCCGCCCGGCTGGCCGGTGAGGTCGGCGAACAGGCCTACTTCCACCACGAACTCGGCATCCTCGCGCTCTGCGGCGACCAGCTGGACCGGGCGCGGGCCGAGCTGGAGGCCTCCATCGGCCTGCGCGGGGCGCTCTCCGACAAGCGGGGCACGACGGTCGGCCGCCGCGCGCTCGCCCTGGTCGCGGACCGCTCCGGCGAGGTCCTGCCCGCCCTCACCGCCATGGCGGGCGACGAGGTCCCCGACGCCCGCCACGAGGAGTCCATATCCCCGGCGGGCGGCGTCACGACGCCCTTCCCGGCGGTCCACTCACCGATCGCGGACACCGTGGTGACCCAGCGGGTCCCGGCCGCACCGGCTCCGGACCACGGCGGCGGCCTCGTGCGCATGGTCCGCCGCAACATGGTGGCGGTCGGTGCGGGCGCCCTGCTCACCGCGGTCCTCGGCACCGTGGTGGGGCTCGGCATGACCTCCCACGACAACGCCGACAACCCGTCCGACAACGTGAGCGTCAACCCGTCGGCGAGCGAGAGCACGGGCGACGGCGGCCTCGGCGCCGACCCCGGGCAGACGCCGGGCGCGGACGTCGGCACGGCGACGACCAGACCGACGGACCCGGGCTCGGCCGGCACCCTGGGCACGACCCCGCCGTCCGACACGGGGACGCCTTCGGCTTCGGCCACGGGCACGAAGGGGACGCCGGGGGGCGGCGCGACGCACTCGCCGTCGCCGTCGCCGTCGAAGTCGGCGTCACCGTCGAAGTCGGCGTCACCGAGCCCGTCGAAGTCGTCGGAGTCGCCGTCGCCGAGCGCGTCGTCGCCCTCACCATCCGCGTCCGCCACGCCGTCCGGCGCGACCAACTCGGCCAGCGGTCCCGCCTCCGACTCCCCGTCCGTCACGACGTCGAGCGCATCACAGACCACCACCGAGGAACCGCCCACCGGCACACTGATCTGACCCCGAACGTCCCGCGCCCGCGCCGCCCCCTCGGCGCCCGCGCCGCCGCCTCATCTCACGTCGTCGGCCCCCATCCCGCTCCGCCGCCCTCACCCCACCCCGCCGCAACGGTGCTCGACCACGACGGTGCGGACCGGCGGTGCCGAGTTCGCCTCCGGCCGGTCCGGCACCGCCGGTCACGCCGTAGGGGGCGAGCGCCGTCGCGGCGGGTTTTGGAGCGGCCGGCGGTTCTAGGGGTGGGTGGTGGGACTTGCTTGGGCGCGGTCGGGCTCGGTGGGCCGGCGTCAGCGCCGTCGGCCCGGTTCGTCAGAACAGGCGGAGTTTGTCGTCCTCGATGCCTCGCAGGGCGTCGTAGTCGAGGATCGTGCAGCCGATGCCCCTGTCGGTCGCCAGGACCTTTGCCTGGGGCTTGATCTCCTGGGCCGCGAAGATGCCGCGCACGGGGGCGAGGTGGGGGTCGCGGTTCAGCAGTTCCAGGTAGCGGGTGAGCTGCTCCACCCCGTCGATCTCGCCGCGGCGCTTGATCTCGATGGCCACCGTCTGGCCCTCGGCGTCGCGGCACAGGATGTCCACCGGGCCGATCGCCGTCATGTACTCACGGCGGATCAGGGTGTAGCCCTCGCCGAGGGTCTCGATGCGGTCGGCCAGGAGTTCCTGGAGGTGCGCCTCCACGCCGTCCTTGATGAGCCCGGGGTCGACGCCCAGTTCGTGCGAGGAGTCGTGGAGGACCTCCTCCATCGTGATGATGAGCTTCTCGCCCGCCTTGTTGACGACCGTCCAGACGCCTTCCTCGTCGTCGGTGCCTTCCTTGAGGGTGCACGGCGGAGACATCCAGTTGAGGGGCTTGTAGGCCCGGTCGTCCGCGTGGATCGAGACACTGCCGTCCGCCTTGATCAGGATCAGACGGGGAGCGGAGGGAAGGTGGGCGGTGAGCCGGCCGGCGTAGTCGACGGAGCACCGGGCGATGACGAGACGCATGGTCGGCAACGCTACTCGACGCGCCGCCCCCGGCGCGATTCGCCCGGCCTCCCGCGGCCTCCTGCACCCCGCTCCAGCCGCCTCCAGCCCCCTCGGGGCCGTCCCGCGACCGGTTCTGCAGAGTCGCCTGCGCACGCCTGTTCAAATCTGGCCGATTGTGTGCCTAAAGGGACCGTCGCATATACGCAATCTCCTGGTGGGGGCACCGCAGGTTGCCTACCGTAGTGAACGGGAGGTCGCGGGTTGTGTACTCAGCGTGTTCGGTATCGCGAACTCCCTTACCTGTCCGCCAACCCCTGCTGTTCGGGGGTGCGAGAGGAGTACCCATGTCGCTCGACGTCTCACCGGCCCTACTCGAACAGGCCGAGCGAGGCGAGGTCGACGAAGCGGATTTCGTCGACTGCGTCCGGACCTCCCTGCCCTACGCATGGGAGATGATCAGCTCCCTGGTGGCCCAGCTGAAGGTGGACGGCGGCCAGTTCGCCGACAACCAGACGCCCCCGCCGGACGAGCAGGCACGCGGCCAGCTGCTGCGTGCGCTCGCGAGTGACGCCATACGCGGCGCCCTGCAGCGGCACTTCGGTGTGCGGCTGGCCTTCCAGAACTGCCACCGTGTGGCGGTGTTCCCGCTGGACGCCTCGGTCGACGAGACGCTGGCCCGCTTCACCTCTGTGCGCAACCAACTGCTGAACCAGTCCCCGGAACTCCGGGACTGCTGACGCCGTGCTCCGGTACTGCTGACGCAGTGAGCCGCTTGCTTGCCGCTCCACACGCGGGAGGTGCATCAGTCACTGGGGCGGCAAGCTCCCCGCGGCGGTGGGGTCACCGCAGGTGCGGCAGCACCTCGGCACCCAGCCGTCGTACGTTCTCCTCCGTGGCCGCCAGATCCCCGGAGCCCTCGGTCAGCAGGGCGAAGCGGGAGATGCCGGTCCGCTCCGAGGTGGCCGCGAGCCGGTCGGCGCACAGCCGCGGGGTGCCCACCGGATGGAGTCCGCAGAGCAGTTCGGTGTACGCGAGCGGGTCCCGCATCGAGCGGAACCGGCCGTCCACCGTCACATGGGCCTCCAGGCCCTGCTTCAGCCAGCCCGGCATCGCCTTCGTCAGCGTCTCGGCGGCGTCGGCGCGGCGGTCCGCGATCTGGCAGACGCCCGCCGAGACATGGGCCGCCCCCGCGATCTCGTCGCCCGGCCGCCCGGCCGCCCGCGCGTGCTGCCGCCACAGCGCGACCATCTCGGCCTTCTCCTCGTCGCCGACGTGCATCCCGAGCAGCATCGGCAGCCCTCGCTCCGCGGCCAGCCGGATGCTCGCCGCGGAGGTGCAGGCGACCACCACCTCCGGCCCCGGCGCCTCCGTCAGCGCCTCCGACGGGCGTGGTACGACGGGGACTTCACGGAACGAGTAGCGCGGCCCGGAGGCCGACACGGACGGCTCGCGCAGCCAGCGCATCAGCAGATCGAGTGATTCGGGGAAGCCCTGTTCGTACGCCTCCAGGCCGGATCCGAAGACCTCCAGATCCACCCACGGGCCGCCCCGCCCCACGCCGAGCGTGAAGCGGCCGCCGCTCGTCACGTGCAGCAGCGCGGTCTGTTCGCCGAGGGCGACCGGGTGGACGGTGGGCAGGACGCTCACCGCCGTGCCGACCCGCAGCCGCCGGGTGCGGCCCAGCAGCAGGGCGGCGAGTGTGACCGCCGACGGGCACGTGCCGTACGGCACGAAGTGGTGTTCGGCCAGCCAGACCGCGTCCAGACCGGACTGCTCGGCCACCTCCGCGGTGCGCACCGCCCGGTGCAGGGCCTCCCCCTGGCCCTGGCCCGGGAACTGGGCGGCCAGCACAAAACTACCTACGCGCATCGTTTCTTCCTGCTTTCCTGGCTCCGACCCGGAGCTCCCCCACCGGGCATAACCGTCTGACACGTGCCGAGGACACGGCCTGGCGGAGAGATTTGCGGATTGTCTGGAGAATGCGTCGCCCTGGAGGGGGACTTGTCTGGGTTGGTGCCGTACGCGTACCCCCGCGCGCGCGTCGTAGGCTGGACACAGCCCGTGCTTCCTGTATAGCCCCGAGAGGTGTCCCGTGTCCCCGCGTCGCAACCGACCCAAGGGCCCGAACGGAGCGGCCTCGTCCGGCCGGAGCGCCGAGGACGACCGCGCGGACCGCTACGGCGGCTGGCAGTCCGCCGAGCGCTGGCAGGGCGAGGAGTGGAGCGTGCGGCACGTGGCGGGCGCCAGCGCGGTCGGCAAGACGTACCGCTGTCCGGGCTGTGACCAGGTGATCCCCTCCGGCGTCCCGCACGTGGTGGCCTGGCCGGAGCACTCGGGCGTGGACGAGCGCCGGCACTGGCACAAGGCCTGCTGGAACGCGAAGGACCGCCGCACCACACGGGTGCAGCGGTCCCGGAACGCGCCGAAGTTCTGAAGAGCGGTACGCCCGCCGCCTGTTGCTCCTGGCCTACACGTCCCGCCTCTGCAGGAGCACGTACGCGCCGGCGAACGCGACGGCCGTCACACCCAGGATGATCCACAGCGGGTCCCAGCCCGAAGGGCCGGAGTCGCTGAGCGAGTTGGAGTAGAAGACGCTGAGCTGGTTCGGGATCGAGTACTCGAACAGGGCCGTGCGCACCTTCTCCAGCGACGACGAGAACATGAACAGGGCGATCACCAGCGGGGCCAGCACCGCGCCGATCATGATGGTGATGGCACCCGCCGAGTGCCGGATGATCGAGCCGACGATCAGCGAGAGCAGTCCCAGCAGCGCGATGTAGAGGCTGACGCCGACGGTCCCCTTCAGCCATTCCCCGCCGGTCGGCGTCCGGGCGACGTCGCCCAGCATCGACAGCTGCGTCATGGCCACGAACGCGCTGGCCGCGAGGGTGACCACGAACGCGACCGCGAAGAAGACGATCGCCTTCGCCGCGAGCACGCGCGCCCGGGAGGGGCAGGCCACCATCGTGGTGCGGATCATGCCCGTGCCGTACTCCGAGGCGGTCGTCAGCACGCCGAGCGTGATGATGCACATGCTGCCGAGCAGCAGCCCGAAGAAGCCGAGGGACAGCGCGTTGGTGCCGGCCACGTCGTCGGACGAGGAGGACTGGCTGACCACCGCGCCGGCCAGCAGACCGATCCCGACCACCAGGAGGACGAAGACGCCGAGGGTCCAGATCGTCGAACGCACCGACCTGATCTTCGTCCACTCGGACGTGATCGCGTGCCCGAGGTGGGTGCGCACCACCGGGATCGGTGAGGTGTAACCGGGGTACGAACCGCCGGGCGCCGCCTGCGGCAGCGGAGGCTGGTGGGTGGTCATCGGGCGTCCTCGGGCTTGGTCAGTTCTACGGGAGCGGTGGCGGGGGCGGCAGCGGCGGCCGGCCGTGCCGGTTCGGCCGCGGGTGCGGGTGCGGGTGCGGCCCCCGGCACCGGCGCGGGCGCCGGCTGCGCGTAGGGGTTGGGAGCGGCCTGGGGAGCCCCGTACGGGCCCTGCGGCGCGCCGTACCCGCCCGGCGGTGCGAACGGCGTCCCCGGAGGAGCGACGGGCGCCCCGGGCGCGCCGTACGGCCCCCCGAACGGCCGGCCGCCCTGCTGCGGCGGCGGTGGGGCGTACCAGCCCGGCTGGCCCTGTCCGGGCACCGGCACCGGCGGCTGGGCGCCGGGCGGCAGGGGCTGCTGGAAACCGGCCTTCTGGTCGATGCTGGAGCGGTAGTCGACGGCGCCCTGGGTCATCCGCATGTACGCCTCCTCGAGCGAGGCCTGGTGCGGGGACAGCTCCCACAGCCGTACGTCCGCCTCGTGCGCGAGGTCGCTGATCCGGGGCAGCGGCAGTCCGGTCACTCGCAGCGCGCCGTCCTGCTCCGGCAGGACGTGGCCGCCGGCCTCGGTCAGCGCGGAGGTGAGCTTCTCGCGCAGCTGCGGCTCGGTGTCCGGGGTGCGTACGCGCGCGAAGTCGGCGGAGTTGGCCGAGATGAAGTCCGTCACGCTCATGTCGGCGAGCAGCTGTCCCCGGCCGATGACGATGAGATGGTCGGCGGTCAGCGCCATCTCGCTCATCAGATGGGAGGAGACGAAGACCGTACGGCCCTCGGCGGCCAGGGACTTCATCAGGTTGCGCACCCAGAGGATGCCCTCGGGGTCGAGGCCGTTGACCGGCTCGTCGAAGAGCAGCACCTGCGGGTCACCGAGGAGCGCGGCGGCGATGCCCAGGCGCTGGCCCATGCCGAGCGAGAAACCCTTGGAGCGCTTTCCGGCCACGTCCTGGAGGCCCACCACCCCGAGCACCTCGTCGACCCGGCGGGCCGGGATGGCCGAGAGCTGGGCCAGGGAGAGCAGGTGGTTGCGGGCGGACCGGCCGCCGTGCACCGCCTTGGCGTCGAGCAGCGCGCCGACCTGGCGGGCGGCGTTGGGGAGCTTGCGATAGGGGTAGCCGCCGATCGTCACCGAGCCGGCGGTCGGGTTGTCCAGACCCAGGATCATCCGCATGGTCGTCGACTTGCCCGAGCCGTTCGGCCCGAGGAAGCCCGTGACGGACCCGGGACGCACCTGGAAGGAAAGGTTGTACACGGCGGTCTTGTCGCCGTAGCGCTTGGTCAGGCCTACAGCCTCGATCATGCTCCGCACCCATCGAAAGGATCAGGACAGCGGGGCAGACGCCCCCCGTAAGGGTTAGGAGGATATCGGGGAGCTGACGGTTCCGCCCAAGAGCATGTAAAGAGTTATGGCGTCCGGGCCGGTCACGCGTCGCGCCGCTGGAGCAGGACGTACCCGCCGGCCAGCGCGGCGAGCACCCACAGTCCCATGATGCCGAGCCCGCCCCAGGGCCCGTAGGGGACGTCGTCGCCGACTCTCGGCACCACCTGCATGATGTGGCTGCCCGCCTGGTCCGGCAGGAACCGGCCGATCTTCTTGGTCGCGTCGACGTTGCCGAGGATGTTGGAGATCAGGAAGAAGAACGGCATCAGGATGCCCAGCGACAGCATCGGCGAGCGCAGCATCGTCGCCACGCCCATGGAGAACACCGCGATGAGCGTCATGTAGAGCCCGCCGCCGACGACCGCGCGCAGCACCCCGGGGTCGCCGAGGTGGGCCCGGTGGGTGCCGAGCATCGCCTGGCCGAGGAAGAAGGCGGCGAAGCTGGTCACCATGCCCACCACCAGCACCAGGCCCGCCGCCACCGCGATCTTGCTGAACAGGAGGACGGCCCGCTGCGGCACGGCGGCCAGCGAGACCCTGATCATCCCGGTGCTGTACTCGTTGGAGACCACGAGCACCCCGAACACGATCATCGCCAGCTGGCCGAGGGTCATCCCGGCGAAGCTGATGTTCGTCGGGTCGAAGGAGAGCCGCTCGCGGGCCGGCATGTTGGAGAACTGGCTGTTCGCGAGCGCGGACAGCAGCGTCCCGAGGGCCACGGTGACCACCACGGCCAGGGACAGCGTCCACACCGTCGAGGCGACGGACCGGATCTTGGTCCACTCGGACCGTACGACCTGAGTGACGACGGCCATGTCATGCCCCCTTGTCCCAGTCGGCGCCCCAGGCCGGTGGCACCGAGGGCGGGTCGGCGTGCGCGTGGTACTCGACGGACTCCGCCGTCAGCTGCATGAACGCCTCCTCCAGTGAGGCCTGCTGGGTGCTCAGCTCGTGCAGCACGATCCCGTTCTGCGCGGCCAGCTCCCCGATCGGTTCGGCCTTCCCGCCCTCGACTTCCAGGGCGCCCGAGCCGGTCTCGACGACGGTGATCCCGGCCCCGTGCAGCACGTCGAGCAGCCGCTCGCGCTGCGGGGAGCGGACCCGGACGTACGACCGCGAGTTGGTCCGGATGAAGTCCGCCATGGAGGTGTCGGCGAGCAGCCGCCCCTGCCCGATGACGACGAGGTGGTCGGCGGTCAGCGCCATCTCGCTCATCAGGTGGGACGAGACGAACACCGTGCGGCCCTGGGCGGCCAGCGTCTTCATCAAGGTCCGGATCCAGTGGATGCCCTCGGGGTCGAGCCCGTTCACCGGTTCGTCGAACATCAGGATCCGCGGATCGCCGAGCAGCGCGCCCGCGATCCCGAGCCGCTGCCCCATGCCGAGCGAGAACCCCTTGGCCTTCTTCCGGGCCACCGCGGTCAGTCCGACGGTGTCAAGGACCTCGGCCACCCGGGCCCGCGGGACGCCGTTGCTCTGGGCCAGGCACAGCAGGTGGTTGAAGGCGCTGCGCCCGCCGTGCACGGCCTTGGCGTCGAGCAGCGCCCCGATGTACGTCAGCGGGTCCTTGAGCTGCTCGTAGCGCTTGCCGTCGATGCGCACCCGGCCCGCCGTGGGGTGGTCGAGCCCGAGGATCATCCGCATCGTGGTGGACTTCCCGGCGCCGTTGGGCCCGAGGAACCCGGTCACGACGCCGGGCCGGACGCTGAACGTCAGGTCGTCGACCGCCGTCTTGTCGCCGTAGCGCTTGGTCAGGCCCACCAGCTCGATCATGCGGCCACGCTAAGACCGGCTCACCGAGGGTGCCACCTGAGACTGCCGGCCGGGTGCGAGCGGTGTGTGGTTGTTCGCGCAGTTCCCCGCGCCCCTTAAGGGGCGCTCGCTGCAGCGCC